>JAOPVN010000093.1 GCA_025966175.1 Modestobacter sp.
AACCGGGTGTGGGTCGCCCCGATGTGCCAGTACAGCTCCGTGGAGGGCTACCCGAACGACTGGCACCTGGTGCACCTGGGCGGCCTGGCCCGGGGCGGCTCGGGACTGGTGATGCAGGAGGCCACCTCGGTCACCCCGGAGGGGCGCATCACTCCGGCCGACGCCGGCATCTGGGAGGACGCCCAGGCCGACGCGTACGAGCCGATCACCGAGTTCATCCAGGCGCAGGGGGCGATCGCCGGCATCCAGCTCGCGCACGCCGGCCGCAAGGCGTCGACCGAACAGCCGTGGGTGGGCGACGGGTACGTCGTCCCGGCGCAGGGCGGGTGGCAGACGGAAGGCCCGTCCCCGGTGGCCTTCGGGGACTGGCCGCCGCCGAAGGAGCTCACCCCCGACGAGATCCAGCGGCTGGTGCGGGCCTTCGCCGACGCGGCCGGGCGCGCGCTGGAGGCCGGCTACGGAGTGGCCGAGATCCACGGCGCCCACGGCTATCTGCTGCACCAGTTCCTCTCCCCGCTGGCCAACCACCGCACCGACGCCTACGGCGGTGACCTCACCGGGCGCAGCCGGTTCCTGGTCCAGGTGGTCGACGCGGTGCGGGCGATCTGGCCGGAGGAGCGGCCGCTGTTCGTCCGGCTCTCGGCCACCGACTGGTCACCCGGCGGATGGGACGTCGAGGAGACCGTGGAGCTCTCCCGCCGGCTGGTCACGCACGGGGTGGACCTCATCGACGTGACCAGCGGCGGCCTGGTGCCCGGCGCCCGGATCGAGGTGGAGCCGGGCTATCAGGTGCCCTTCGCCCGCGCCGTCCGGGAGGGCTCCGGGCTACCGGTGTCCGCGGTCGGGTTGATCGTCGCCCCCGAGCAGGCCGACCAGATCCTGGTCAACCAGGCGGCGGACGCGGTGATGCTGGCCCGGGAGCTGCTGCGCAACCCGCACTGGCCGTGGCGGGCGGCGCGGGCCCTCGGGGACCACGTGCCGTGGCCGCCGCAGTACGTGGGCGCCCGTCGTCGCCAATGACCAGCTGAGCTCCCGTGCCCGGAGGGTTGCCCCCCGGGCACCCGGGGAACACCGCAGACGTCGCTCAGGTCCGGCGGCTCGCCCCAGGGCCCGACCCGGAGGCCTCCGATGGCCGTGATCTCCCCCGAGCAGCGCACCGAGTGGACCGCGCTCACCGACCGGCTCACCGCCGAGTACCAGGGCTACGACGTCACCATCGAAGTCCTCGCCCCCGACACCGGGGCCAACTCCCTCGTCGAACGGCTGCCGTTCGACACCGTCACCTACGACCACCGGGACGACGTCGTGGTGCTGACCGTGGGCGGCAACTCGCAGCGCTATCCGGTCGCTCTCCGCCACCTCGTCCACCACCCGCAGGAGTTCGTGGCGGACCTGATCCCCGAGGGCGCCGCGCTGAAGATCACCGACTCCACCGGGACGACGACCCTGGTCAGCCTGCTGCGCCCGCCGGACGGCGCCGGCCCCGCGGGCTCCTGAGCCGACCGTGACCCGTCCGGCCGTGGCCCTGCGACGGCCGCCGGACCCCGCCCGGTCAGCCGTGCAGCAACAGGTCGCTCTGCGCCGACTCGACCAGCCGCTGCAGGTGCAGGCCGTGTTCGACGTCCAGCCGGTGCGGCCGGACCTCGGTGACGGCACGGGCGAACTCGGCGACCATCTGCTCGTAGGGGCCCGGAGCCACCGCGCCGGCGTCGACCTGCGCCGTCCCCCGCCTGCCGACGAGCTCGACCTCGGCCCGGTCGCCACCCTCGGTCAGTCCGGCGTAGAGCGACGCCTCGGAGTACCGACCGACCTGGTGGTCGAGCATGATCCCCACCCAGCCCTCCTGGTGCCCGTGGGCGTGCAGCCCGACCACCGTGCCCAGTGCAGCCTCCAACAGGTCGAGCAGGTCGGCGGCCTGCTCACGCAGCACCCCGCGGGCCAGCCGCCACGCCGGCGTCGCGGCCCCGGGCGCGTGGCTGCGGGTGTAGAGCCGCCCCACGCCACCGACCGGGTCGATCGCCGGCACGTCGGTCGCGAGGAAGCGGCGGACGCCGGGGGTGAACCGCCAGGGCAGCGCCACCATCGTGGGCACCCGCTCCCGGACGGCGACCGAGGTCAGCTCCTCCGCCCCGGCGATGTCCTCACCGATCGGCTTCTCCAGCAGCAGGCCACGGCCGTGCCGGGCCGCCCGCACGGCGTACTCCTGCTGGACCGCCGGGGGCACCGCGAACACGATGGCGGCGCACCGCTCGGCGAGGTCCTCGAACCGCTCGCACGGCGCCGCCCCGTGGCGCTCTGCCAGCTGCTGCACCCGCGGCGCGGAGCGCCCCCACACCGCCACGAGGTCCACGTCCGGACAGGCCGACAACGCCGGCGCGTACACGTCCTGGGCCCGGCGACCCGCACCGGCCAAGCCGATGGGAACTGCCACCGGTCCACGGTAGGTCGCATCCCCACGGCCGGGCCGCTGCCGGGTGCGGGAGAGACCCACCGAGGCCTGTCCTCACGCTGCGTGCCCCCCGACCCCCGCATCCTCGGAAGAGTCCCCACCATGACGGAACCGACCATCCGCACCGTGTCCCTGCCGAACGGCACCACCATGCCGGCACTGGGCATGGGCACCTGGTACCTGGGCGAGCAGCCGGCCCGGCACGACACCGAGCTGGCCGCGCTGCGCACGGGCATCGAGATCGGCCTGACGCTGATCGACACCGCCGAGATGTACGGCGAGGGCGCGGCCGAGGAGCTCGTCGGGCAGGCCGTCGCGGACCGCCGGGACGACATCTACCTGGTCAGCAAGGTGCTGCCGCACCACGCCACGCGACAGGGCACGGTGCACGCCTGCCAGGCCAGCCTGCGGCGGCTGGGCACCGATCACCTGGACATGTACCTGCTGCACTGGCAGGGGCGGGTGCCGCTGGCCGAGACGGTGCAGGGGTTCGAGGAACTGGTGCAGGCCGGGCTCATCGGCTGCTGGGGTGTGAGCAACTTCGACGCACCGGACCTCGACCGGCTGGTATCGGTCCCCGGCGGGGACCAGGTGCAGACCGACCAGGTGTTGTACAACCTCGGCCGGCGCGGGCCCGAGTACGACCTCATCCCGCGCTGCCGCCAGGCCGGCATGCCGCTGATGGCCTACTCGCCGGTCGACCACGGCCGGCTGCTCGAGCACTCCGCGGTCCGGGACATGGCCACCGTCAAGGGCGTGACCCCGGCCCAGCTGGCCATCGCCTGGGTGCTGCGGATCCCCGACGTGTCCGTCGTCGCGAAGGCCTCGACCCGGGCGCACGTGAGGGAGAACCGCGCCGCGATGGAGATCAGTTTCAGCCAGGCCGAGCTGGAGCAGCTGGAAGCGATGTTCCCGGCACCGTCGAGCAAGGAACCGCTCGACATGCTCTGACCCGCAGCGGCCCCTCAGCGGAACTGAATCGTTCCGAAAGGCGGCACTGGCCGTGTTCGCGCGGTTACCCTGAGGAGCGTGGAAAGCACAGGGATCGGCGACGACGTCGAGAAGTGGCTCGCATCCGGCACCGACGTCCGCCGGCTGGCGGCGCCGGCCAGCACGTTCACCGTCCCCGGCTTCGGGCCGCTGCTCGTGATCGCGATCATCGGCTGGCCCGACTCCCTCACGGTGTTGAGCGTGGAGCCGGGCCTGGGCGTCCACGCCAAGCACTCCACCGCCCGACTGGCACTCCGCGACGACCTGGGTGGCTTCCACAAGTTCCGCCAGGGCGGCGGCGGAGGTGGCGGCCCGTTCGGACGGATGATCTACAACTCCACCTTCGACGGGCCCGTCCCGCAGGGGGCGCGCTGCCTGCACCTCTACGGGCTGCCGAACGGGCGCGTGTCCACGCACACGGCCCAGGACCCGCTCCCCCCGCACGTCACCGTCCCGCTGGACTGAGGGCGCCCGGCGCGCACCCCGGGCCGACGGCCCGAGGTGCGCGGCCGCGGGCTCAGTTCAGTCGGGCCCCCGTGGCCGTGTCGAACAGGTGCAACTCCCCCGCGCGCACGCGCAGGTGGACGGTGTCGCCCGGTCGCGGCGTCTGCCGGGGGTCCACCCGGACGACCAGGTCGTGGCCCTGGGTGATCGCCGCCGACTCCCGTCCGGCGAAGGACGCATAGACGTACGCGTCGGACCCGAGCTCCTCGACCACGGCCACCACCGCCGCGAAGCCGTCGTCGGGCCCGCCCAGCTCGAGGGACTCGGGGCGGAACCCGACGGTCACCTCGACGCTGTCGCCCACGTCCTGCCGGGCCACCGGGATCGTGGCCGGACCGATCTGGATACCGCCGTCGGCGACCCGCCCCTCGGCCAGGTTCATCGCCGGAGAGCCGATGAACCCGGCGACGAACGCGTTGCCCGGCCGGTCGTAGAGCACGCGCGGGGTGTCGCACTGCTGCAGGACGCCGTCCTTGAGCACGGCCACCCGGTCGCCCATCGTCATGGCCTCGACCTGGTCGTGCGTGACGTAGACCGTGGTGACGCCCAGGCGCTTCTGCAGCGAGGCGATCTGCGTGCGGGTCGACACCCGCAGCTTCGCGTCCAGGTTCGACAGCGGCTCGTCCATCAGGAAGACCTGCGGCTTGCGCACGATCGCCCGCCCCATCGCGACCCGTTGCCGCTGGCCACCGGACAGCTGCTTCGGCTTGCGGTCGAGGTAGGGCTCGAGGTCCAGGATGGTGGCCGCGTCGCGCACCCGCTCCCGGATCTCGCGCTTGTCCATCCCGGCGATCTTCAGTGCGAAGCCCATGTTCTCCCCGACGGACATGTGCGGGTAGAGCGCGTAGTTCTGGAACACCATCGCGATGTCCCGGTCCTTCGGCGGCAACGCCGTCACGTCCCGGTCCCCGATGAAGACGGCGCCATCGTCGACCTCCTCGAGTCCGGCGAGCATCCGCAACGACGTCGACTTGCCGCAGCCGGAGGGGCCGACGAGGACGAGGAACTCGCCGTCGCCGATGTCCAGGTCGAGTTGGTCGACCGCGGGGCGGTCGGACTTCGGGTAGATCCGCGAGGCGCGGTCGAAACGGACACCGGCCATGGTCATGGGTCCCTTCACCGGCAGGTACGTGCCGGACGATCCGAGGTGGGGGAGGTCGAGCGGACGGAGCCTAGATCCGGCTGAGGCAGTCCTTGACGTACGAGTCGGCGGCGCGCAGCTGGCTGGTCACCTTCTCCAGCGGCCACCCGGAGGTGCCGTGGCACTTGAGGCTCGCCGCGCCCTCGTACCCCACCCGCTGGAGCGTGCCGAGCAGGACGGCGTGGTCGAGGGTCCCGTCCGGGCGGGGCAGCTGCTGCTCCCCCGGCCCGAAGTTGAGGCCGTCGACGCCATGGCGGTAACTGCGGTCGATGTCCCAGATGTAGTAGTAGAAGAGCCGCTTGCGCTCGGCGAGGAAGGTGACGACCTCGCTGATCGTCTCCTGCATGACCCACAGGTGCGGTGGGGCGACGCAGACGCCGAGGTTCGGGTGGTCGATGTCCCGGATGAGTCGCTTGATCTGGGCGAGGGTGTCCACCCCCTCGTCCCAGCGCGACTCCTCGTTCCCACCGGACTCGAAGTCCGCGCTGAACGGCACGGTCAGGTGGTTCTCCACGGCGATCCGCACACCGAGCCGCGCCCCCGCCTCGACCAGCGGCGGCAGGAACGAGGAGACGAAGTCGGGGTAGTTCGCCTCGCAGTCGAAGATCACCGTGTCGATGCCCAGGTCGGAGGCGAACTGCACCCGCTCGAGCATCTCGTCCTGCGTCTTGCCGTACATCGTCAGCCCGCACGGCTTCATCCCGTAGCGGTCGAGCAGCGCGAGGATCTTGCCGGGGTCGTCGCCGGGGTTGACGTGGTGCGCCAACGGGCTCGCCGACGACCAGAGGTTGACCTCGGTGAAGCCCAGACCGGCCAGTTCGGCCACGGCGGTCTCGAGGGGGTGGTCGTGGTACGGGAGGATCTCGGCGGTGTAGCGGAACATCTCTTCTCCTCGCGGTGGGTGGGGCCGGGAGCTCAGTCCTGCCAGGTGAAGACGGCCTTCTCGGTCTCCCGGCGGTCGAACATCGCGAAGGCCGTCGGGGCGTCGTCGATGTCGAACCGGTGGGTGACGAGGTCCTCGACCGGCAGCTTCGAGCCGACGACGAGGCGGACGATCTCCGACCACTCGTAGAGCGGGAAGTACCAGCCGCCGACGACGGTGAGCAGCTTGCGGATGATCTGGTCGCTGGGGTTGATCTCGGTCGCCCGGGACTCGCCGACGAACGCGACCCGGCCCTGCTTCGCCGCGGCGTCCAGTGCCAGGTTCTGGCCGGCCGGTGCGCCCGAGCAGTCGATCGCGACCTCGACGCCGCGCCCGCCGGTGGCCTCGCGCACCGCCTCCACCGCGTTCCCCGCACGGCTGTCCACGGTCAGGCCCGCACCGAGCGACGCGGCCAGCTCGAGCCGCTCGGGCAGCAGGTCGACGGCGATGACATCGGCCCCGAGCGCCCGCGCCACCAGCACGGCCGCGGCCCCCATCGGGCCGAGCCCGACGACGGCGACGGTCTGGCCGCCGCGGACGCCCAGCACCTTCTGCGTGTGGTACTGGCTGCCGACCATGTCGGTCATCAGCGCACCGGCGACGAAGGACACCTCGTCCGGCAGCGGCAGCGCGTTGCGCGCCGGCAGCACGAAGGAGTCGGCGTCCCCGCCGTCGACGTCGAAGCCGAGGCACTTCCAGTGCGGGCAGAGCATCAGGTAGCCGCTGGTGCAGTACTCGCACCGCCCGCAGCCGAGGGCCAGGTGCGCGGCCACCCGGTCACCGACCGCGAGGCCGACGACGCCCTCACCGACCTCGGTGATGACGCCGGCCGGCTCGTGCCCCGGGACGATGAGCCCGGTGCCGGCCTGCTCGCCGCCGACGATGGCCGACGTGCCGGTGTACAGGCCCATGTCGCTGCGGCAGATCGCCGAGGCCCGGGTCGCGACGAGCACCTCTCCGGCGCCCGGGCGCGGAGTGGGCCGCTCCTCCACACGCACCTCGCGGTTCCCGGGCAGGACCACGGCCTTCATGGCGGCTCCTTCGAGGGGATGCAGGGACCAGAGGGGATGCAGGGATCACTTGACGGCACCGAAGGTCAGGCCGGAGACGATGCGGCGGCGCAGGATCAGGGTCATCACCAGGATCGGCGCGATGATCATCGTGCCGGCGGCGCTGAGCGGACCCCATTGCGTGCCGTACATCCCGGTGAACTCCTGGACACCGACCGGTGCGGTCTTCGCCGCGGACCGGGTCAGCGACAGCGCGAACAGGAACTCGTTCCAGGACAAGATCGCGCAGAGGATGGCCGCCGTCGCGACCGCCGGGATGAGCAGCGGCCAGATGATCCGGGACAACAGCTGCCAGCGGGAGGCGCCGTCCACCAGCGCGGCTTCCTGGATCTCGTACGGGATCTGCAGCACCGAGCTGCGCAGGATCCAGATCGCGATCGGCAGGTTGAACGCCGCGTACGGGATGATCAGCACCGGATAGGTGTCGATGACGCCCAGGTCGCCGGCGATGATGAACACCGGGATCACCGCCACGATCGGCGGGAACATGTACGTCGACAGGATCCAGGACGAGAGCGCCTTGCGGCTCCGGAAGCTCCGCATGGCCAGCGCGTAGGCACCGGGCACCGCCACCGCCAGGGTCAGCAGGGTCGACCCGAGCGTGACGGCGGCGCTGTTGAACAGCAGCCGGGAGAAGGTGACCGACGTGCCGCCGCCGCTCTGCAGCAGCTGCGAGTAGTGCTCGAGGGTCGGGGTGAACAGCCACTTCGGTGGGATGTCGCGCGCGATCCCCTCCGGCTTGATCGACGTCAGCACCATGAACAGCAGCGGGAACAGGCCGGCCAGCAGCCAGAGCCACAGCAGTGCGCGACCGATGACACGGGACACGGTGGAGCCTCCACCGATGGACAGCGTGGCCATGCCTCACACCTCGTCAGGGTCGGAGCCGCGCCCGATGACGCGCAGCAGCAGCGGGACGAGCAGGCTGAGCAGCAGCAGGAAGATCACCGCGGTGGCGGACGCGGCGCCGATCCGGAAGCTCTGCAGCGCCACGCGGTAGATGTCCAGGTTCAGGTTCTCCGTCGATGAGCCGGGCCCACCGCCGGTGAGCACCTTGAACGAGTCGAAGGTCTTGAAGGCCTGGATCGTGCGCAGCACCACGGCGATCGCGAGGAACGGCGTGAGCAGCGGCAGCTTCACGTAGCGGAACGTCTGGAAGCGGCCGGCCCCGTCGATCGCCGCGGCCTCGAGCGGCTCGGTCGGCATCGACTGGAGCCCGGCCATCAGGATGAGGGCCACGAACGGCGTCCACTGCCAGACGTCCAGCCCGATCAGGATCATCCAGGCGGTCGAGGGATTGCTCAGCCACTCGACGTGCGCGGGCAGGCCGACCACTCCCATCAGCCAGTCGATCCAGCCGTAGTTGGGGTTGGCGAGCTCGCGGAAGACCAGCGCCGAGACCGCGGGGGTGACCGCGAACGGCAGCAGCATCAGTGCGGTCGCGACGTTGTTGCTCCGCGACTGCGCCGCCAGCGGCAACGCGAGCAGCAGGCCGATCACCAGCTCGAGGACGACGGCCACCACCACGAACGCGACGGTGACCAACAGTGAATGCCGCTGGCCCGGGTCGGTGACCGCGTCGGTGTAGTTCTGCAGCCCGACGAACTCACTCGACCCGCCGAGCAGCGTCTGGCTGTGCACGCTGGACCAGAAGATGTAGGCGGCCGGGAAGACCGTCATCACCAGCAGCAGCGCCAGCGACGGGCTCATCAGCAGCCACGGCGCCGCCCGCGCGCCCCGGGACTGCCGTCGACGACCGCCGCGCGCCGGGCCGGGAGCCGACCGCGGGGAGGTCGGCC
>JAOPVN010000132.1 GCA_025966175.1 Modestobacter sp.
CGGGCCACGATCGCCGCGTGCGCCATGATCCCGCCGGAGTCCGAGACCGCGCCGGCGATCCGCTTGAACACCGGCACCCAGCTCGGGTTGGTGATCGGGCAGACCAGGATCTCGCCCTCCTCCAGCAGACCGAGGTCGGCGGGGTCCAGGACGACGCGGGCCCGACCCTCCGCCACACCGGGCGAGGCGGCCACGCCGGCCAGCGTCGACGTCGACTCATCGCGCGGTGTCTGCCAGCGCTCGATGGTCTCCTGGGTGATCCCCCAGAGCATGATCGTGAAGGACTCGGTGATGGTGTCCGGCGGCGTGCCCAGGGCCGGCGGCGGGGTCCACTCCCGGAGCGCGGCCATGATCCGCTTGCGCTCGGCGACCTCCCGGTGCCAGTAGGCCCGCCGGTCGGGGCTGCCGGTGCCCCAGCCGGTCTCCAGGTCCCACAGCGCCGGGTACACCTCCCACCGGTGCAGGTAGAAGATGTCGTTCGCGTCCTCGAGGAACCCGTGCGCCGCGAACACCGCGCCGAGCTCCCGCACCTTGGTCCAGAAGATCGAGAAGTGCTGGTGCTCGCAGTAGAAGCCGTGGTCCTCGACGTACACGTAGACCGTGCGGGCCAGCTCCACCAGCTCGTCGAAGCTGGCCTGCTCGGCCGGTCCGGGCAGCAGCTCCCGGTACCCGCTGGTGATCTCGTCCCGCTCGGCGCGGACGGCGGCCAGCGGGCGGTCGATCGACTCGTCCCGCAGCAGGCTCTGCACGTAGCCCTGCATCGCCGAGAAGGGGAAGGTCAGGTCCTCCATCCAGGCCGGGTGCTGGTGGGAGACGCCGTGGCCGGTGGAGAACCAGAACCACTGCTCCTTGGTGTCCTCGTAGTCCTTCAGCCACTCCTGCCCCCGGGGCAGCGCGGCGATCGCGGCGAGGACCCGGTCGGGGTCCGCGCTGTCGGCGAACGCGGCGGTCAGGTCGAGCTCGACGGCCAGCTTCGAGAGCCGGCGGAGCTCCTCGTCGGGGCGGAAGATCAGCGACTCGATCCCGGTCACCATCTTCGCGACGGTCTGGTCCTCGATGCTGGGGAAGGCCGCCTTGCAGAACTCCAGCAGGGTCAGGTACGCGCCGTACCCGAGGCCCAGCATGTCGAAGTGCAGGTAGTCCATCTCCTGGTGGTTCTCCAGCAGCCGGTTGTAGGACTCGTACAGCCGGTACCCGCTGCTGAGGTGGTTGCCGGCCTGGACCGACTCCAGCGGTTCCAGGTCCGCGAGGGGGGTGAAGGTGATCGCCTTGAGGCGCGCGGTGACGTCCAGCGCCTTGCGCACCCACCCGTCGTACAGGTCCTGCCAGTTCTCGAAGTAGTGGCCGCCGCGCTCACCGAAGACCGTGGCCCGGCGGGCGATCTCCTCCGGGTCGGTGATGGCCGTCGGGCTGACGTAGACGTAGCCGTTGACGACGCGGTGGTCCAGGCCCATCGCGGTCGGGATGGAGAAGACCCGGGTGGTGTTCTGGCTGAGCACGACCCAGGTGTGCTCGGGCATGAGCAGGTCGAAGGGGTAGACCGGCTCCGGGTAGTGCATGGAGTCGAAGAACCAGAACTTCTCCTCCTCGGTGGCCCGGCGGTCCTCGCTGAAGGTCGCGTAGTACGGGTACATCCGCTCCCACCCCTGCGCGCCCGCGGGCGTGGGCAGGTCGAACGGGTTGGGGAAGGCGCCGTCGGTCATCGTGTTCCTCCGGGTCCGGATGGCTCTGCCGGGTGGCCGAGCAGAAGTCGGGAATCGCCCGCGAGACGACGCCGGCTCGCACTGCTGGTGGTCGGGACCTCGTCGAGTTCGAGGACCGCGCGGTCGTAGAGCGGGAGGGCCGCCGCGACGGCCTCCGGCAGCCGGATCCGCGCCACCGACCAGCGGAGCTTCTCCATCGCCCGGTCACGCCCGTACCGCCCGGACGCGACCCAGTCGGCGGTCAGCCAGCTCAGGGTCTCCAGGAACGACAGCGAGTCCGCCGCCTGCAGCACGTCGGCCTCGACCCCGCCGCCGATCTCGTGCCGCAGGACCAGCCGGCGGACCTGCTGGACGAACTCCTCCGCGGGGACGGCGTCGCCGCCGCGCAGGAACTGCTCGACGATGTCGGCGGAGCGGATCGAGTGCGCGAAGAGGTAGTCCGGGTCGTCGAAGGGGGCGTCGGGAGTGCTGCTGGGACCGCCGGGGAAGTGCCGCTCCGCGTCGTGCACCAGCGCGGCGAACAGGAGCGCGGGGCTGGCGTCCGCCCGCAGCTGGGCGACCCAGCGGCGCGTGACCAGCAGGTGCTCGAGCTCGTAGAAGCCCTCGAGCCACGCGATGGCGCGCAGCTCCAGGGGCGTGAGGGGTGGCGGCGTCCAGCTCCCGGCCTCGGCGGTACCGCTGATGTCGACCTCCAGGCCAATATGCAGTGAACTGCTTGCTGCACGTTAACAGTGGCGGAGGAGCTGTCAAGGGGTCCCGACGTGAGCGTGACGAGCGCGTGCGACGGGCCGGCCGGCACCGCGCGGGGAGGGCCTCAGTAGTAGGGCAGGACTTCCTGGGTCAGCACCTTGGCCTGGACTGCGGCGAGCGCCTGGGGGTCGAGGAGGTCGAACAACCGGCCCAGTTCCGCCCGGGAGGCCCGCATCACGATGTCGGCGGTGCCCATCCGGGCGACGGCCTCGACCGTGGCTGCCCGGCGGAGCAGCCCGGGCCGGATGCCCACCGCGGTCAACGGGATGGCCAGCGAGGACTGGTGCCACACGACGGCGTCGATCTCCCCCAGGACCAGCCGCTCGGTCATGAAGGGAAAGTGGCCGTCGACGTAGGTGTAGCCGAGGTCCTCGGGGAACTCGGCCTGGGTGATCACGGTGTGGTCGTGCGAGGACCGGTCGATGCCCACGGTGTGCACGGCGTCGGTCGCAGCCGGGTCCAGGCCCGGCCGGACCAGGACGAACCAGCTGTCCTCGTAGTAGTAACGGGTCGGGTCCAGCGGGACGGTGCGCCAGCTCCCGTCCCGGTCCCCGAGGTCCCGGGCCGCCGCGCTGGACAGCACGGTGAAGTCCGCCTCGCCCTGCTCCACCAGCTCGACCCGGCGTCGCGAGCCGTAGGTGTAGAGCACCTGCAGCGGGATCCGCAGCCGCTTGAACTCCGTCCGCAGGGCCATCGCCAACCCCATCAGCTCCGGCGACGTGGCCAGCGGCAGGACGGCGGTCGGGGCGCCGAGGGCGGCCACGGCCCAGAGCTGGGACAGGTCCACGTCGACCAGGTAGGTCCCGGTGTGGCCCCGGGGCTGCAGCCGCACCGCACCCACGCCCTGCAGGGTGCGCAGCGCCTTCTGCACGGTCCCGGAACCCACCCCGGTCAGCTGCTGGTACTGCACGGCGGTCGGTATCCGCTCCCCGGGAGCCCGGGTCAGCAGATCCCGGGAGAGCACCTGGATCGCCCGCACGTTCCGGGAGAGACCGACGTCCTGCGCGAGCACGATGTCCTGCGCGAGGCCGCCGTCCGGCAGGAGTCCGTGGTCCGGGGTGCGACCGACCTCCGGGGCGGGACCGACGTTCCCCGCCCGGGGGGCGTCGCCTCTCATGAGCGCCACGCTACCGATCCCCCGGACGGGCCGTGGTCGGCCCGAGAGCTCAGCCCATGGGCCCCGCGAGCAGCCGGCCGGCCCCGGTGATGGCCGGCTGGTGGCCGAGCGCGGTGAGCACCTCGTACGTGGTGGCGGTCGCGGCGGTCACCACCGGGAGGCCCAGTTCGTCCTCGACCCGCTGCACCGCGGCCAGTGACGGCATCTGTACGCAGGCGGAGAGCACGATCGCCTCGGCCCCCTCGCGCTTGAGCCCGCGGGCGATCCCCGGCAGCTGCTCGGGGTCCAGCCGTCCCACGGCGAGATTGTCGGGCACCTCCAGGGCCACCGAGTCGACGACCTCGATGCCCTCGCCCTCGATGTACTCCCGGACCAGCTTGGTCAGCGGGGCCATGTACGG
>JAOPVN010000023.1 GCA_025966175.1 Modestobacter sp.
GGCATCGAAGGAGCGGTCGACCGCTATGTCGCGATGACCCGAGCGACCCAGCGACTCGTCATCCTCACGAGCTCCTGACGTCGGCCAAGACCTCGTCGAGCTTGTGCCTCGACTCGGCGACGATGGCCGGCTTGGTGTCCCGCGCACACTATCGGTGCCTGGCGTCATGATGACCACGTGATCGCCGCCTGACGATCATGAGGACCGCCACCGACGTTCAACGGAACGCAGGACAACCTCGGTTGGTCGCCAGGCCACACGATGGTGAGCTCGGTTCGCCCGTGACACGGCAAGGCCACGTTCACCGAGTGGAGCTGACACCGGAAGACGTCGTTTGCCTTGCTTTCGCTACGCGGCCAGGCGTGTTGGCATTGAGTGCCCCCTATGGGGCACCTTTACCCGGGCGGGCGACGTGGTGCGGCAGCCGCTGCCCCGGCGCTAAGAGGGTGCTGCAAGATGCTGCCGTGGACCGGAACAGGACGCGCTGGCCGATCATTGTCGGCTCAGCTTTCATCTGCGGTACGGCGGTGTTCTTCTTGCGAGCCCTGGCCAACCGGTACGTGTTCGGGGACACCTTCGACTGGGGAAGTGCAGCTGGCACCGCGGGCACCCTGGCCATCGCATGGTGCGCGATCGGCGTCGCGGCACGACACGGGTGGATGCTTCCGTCGCAACGGCGTCGCCGGGACGGCAGGTAGTTGCGGGCGGTCCGCGGGGTGACCGGAAGCGCCCCCTTGGGGTCAGGCGACCGAGTCGTGAGCAGTCAGGCGGACTCGCAGTTGGCGGGGCAGAACAGGTGGATCACCCGGAAGCTCCGTTCCGGCTGGTCGGAGTCCCCGGAGTCCAACCATGTCGGGATGGATCCGGCGCCGCAGGTGGGGCAGGGGGGCGGAGCGTATTCCACCCGTTCCAGGCGCGTGTAGCGGCGGGTGTCGACCGGTCGTCCGTCCATGACGGCAGCATGTAGGAGTTGCGCAAGTTGCAGGGGCTTTCATGGACTCCTTTCTTGATCTTGAACTCAGCCCCTCAGCGCAGCGATGCCAGCCCGGCTTCCTCGGCCACCGCCCCACCGGGATGACCCGGCTCCGCAGAGGGCCCCTTCTTCCATGTGCCCAGCTGCGACGAAGCGCCCCTCAGCGACGGGCGACGACCGCCGTCATTCCACGGATCTGCCGACAGCCCTGACGCCAGGGTGGCGTGGGTGAAAGTCCCGGCCCGGTAGCCGACCCGAGTAGACCCTGCCGGGACTGTCCCTCAAGCCTCCTTCAGGGCGGGGACGTCCTCGCTCTCCAGGCGGACGTCGTCACACGTGTCACCCGCGCTCAGGCGGTGGCGACAGGTGGCGTGCCGGGTGCGACGACGAGCCCCGGGACGACGGCGCTCGGTCCGTCGTGCAGTCGGCGCATCCCGACGAGCATCCGGGTCTTCACCGTGCCCAGCGGAGCGCCGGTACGAGCGCCTCGCGCTGCCCGGCCGGGAGGGCTTCCAGCGCCCTTCGAACCCGAGCATCGGCCATCCGGTCGGCGACGCCCTCCGCGACGTCGGGGAGGGGCTGCTCGAGCTCTGCCGCGGCGTCCAGCCGGCGGCGCTGGGACGTCTCGCGCCGCACGGCTCCACCTCTTTGTGGTGCCCTAGCGCCAGGAGCGACGAGCCGAACGAGCCACGCGCCGCATCGAACCCGGCGGGGTTGCGCCAGCAGGCGAGGAACGCCTCCTGGACGACGTCCTCGGCGAGCCGGTCGTCGACGACGATGCGCCGGGCCAGCGCGAGAGCGCGAGTCACCTCACGTCGAACCCGCGAGCGGCTCAGCGCTCGGCGGGGCCGGCCAGTACGTCGTCGTCCGCGGACCGCGGCGCGGGGACGGACGACGTCCCCCACATGCCGACCGCCGACGGCGCCGTCATCAGCGCCTCGAGCTCGCCGGTGTCCAGGGTCGGCTCGATCAGCTCGGCCGGCTCCTCCACGGGCGCAACAGCCGGCCGGAAGATCCGGCGCAACGTCCGCGCCACACGCCCGTTCTGGCGACGCGCCTTCCGTTCGGCGGCCCGCTCGGCCTCCTCGCGGGCCGCGGTCTCGCGGTCCAGGATCTCCCGGGCCATCCGATCGGTCTCGGCCGCGACCACCAGGTCGGCCCGGGCCTGCTGCGCCCGCTGGCGGCCGTCGCGGCGGATCCTCTCCGCCTCGACGTCCTCCTCGTCACGCATCTTCTCCAGCTGCTCGTAGGCGGTGGGCTCGCCGAAGTTGAGCAGCACCTTCATCAGCACCGGCAGCAGCTCGACGGAGAGGAACAGCAGGAACAGCATCAGGTGCGCCGTCCCGGCGGCCGGCCGGTCGGCGGCCAGCCGGTCCATCGCCTCGAGCCGGGCGAGCAGGCCGTCGGCCTGCGAGTTCTGCGCCTGGAACGCCGCCTGCTCCGCGGTCCGTGCGTCGGTCAGCCGGGCCAGCTCGGCCTGGTCGTTGGTCAGGTCCGCCTGCGCCAGGGCGACGCTGCGGGCCCCGTTGCTCGCCGCGTCCTGCCCCGCCGTCGTCCGGGCGTCGAGCAGCGCAGCCTCGGCCCCGTCCAGCTCGTCCTTCGCCGCATCGCGCACCGTCGCCTGCGTCGCGGCCGCCGCGGCGGCCGACTGGTAGGCATCACCCGGGCCGGCCGTTCCCGACCCACAGGTGCCGTCGAGCTCGCACTGCGCCTTCGCCTGCAGGTCCGCGTACGTCGCCTGGGCCGCGTCGTAGGCCGCCTGCTTCGCGGCGCGGTCGGCGATCGCCGCCGTCACCCGCGGGTCCGCGTTCGGGTCCGTCGCGCCGCCGCCGGCCAGCACGGCCTGCTCCTCGGCGATGCGCTGCTGCAGCACCGGGATCTGCGTGTACCGCGCGTCGGCGTCCAGCTCGGTGGTGAACCGGTCGCCCGCCTCGGCCTGCAGGGTCACGACCGTCGCGTCGATCTCCTTGTTGAACACCTGCAGCGTCAGCGGGGTCGAGATCACCGTCCCCAGCAGGACGGCGAGGGCGATCCGCGGCACCGCCATCGCCACGTTCCGCTGCCACGAGGCGTCGTGCGCCATGCCGACCAGCAGCATCCGGTCGAGGTTGACGATGACCAGGCCCCAGCCGAGGCCGACCGCCAGCGCGATCAGCCACGGCGCGCCCAGCGCCATGTGGACGGCGAAGGCCGCCGACAACGCCGCCAGCCCACCCGTGCTCAGCAGCACGCCGCCCAGGGCGACGTGCTTCGCGCGCGCCCCCGGCGCGACCTGGAGCACATCGAGCCGGGCGCCGGCGAGCACGGCCAGGCGGTCGCCGACGGAACTTGTGCGGGCCCTCATGCAGACGACGTCCTCTCACGGTTCTGTTCAGAACCGCTATCGGTCGTCCACTCGCGGACCGGTACCCCCGGCTCCCTGTGATCAGAAGCCCAGGTGCGCCAGCGCCTGCAGCAGCAGCGTGCTCTGCCCGTTCGCCAGCTCGGCGAGCACGGCAGGATCCCGGGCCTCGTCGGGTGAGAACCAGGTCAGCTCCAGCGCATCCTGCTGCGGCGCGCAGTCCCCCTCGACCGGCACCACGTAGGCGAGCGACACCGCGTGCTGGCGCGGGTCGTGGAACGCCGTCATCCCCGGCGTCGGGAAGTACTCGGCGATCGTGAACGGCTGCGGCGTCGGCGGCACCCGGGGCAGCGCCAGCGGACCCAGGTCCTTCTCCAGGTTGCGGAGCAGGGCCGAGCGGACTCGCTCGTGGTACAG
>JAOPVN010000180.1 GCA_025966175.1 Modestobacter sp.
CAGGTGCGTGTAGTCCGCCGGGTCCAGGTCCCGCCAGTGCGGTCCGCGCCCCAGGTAGGGCGCCCAGCCGACGTCGTGGTCGATCCCCAGCTCGGTCAGCCAGCCGACGACGACGTCGGCCCCCAGCTCGTCGCCGATGGTGGCGACCACCTCGTCGAAGCTGAACCAGCCGGTGACCAGGACGCGCATGTCCCCACCTTCTCAGGCGCCCGGCCGGCGGGAAGGTCCGGACCAGCTCAGCTGTTGAGCCGATGACGACGCCGACCGCAGGCGCCCCCAGGAGGACGACGTGAGCACTCCCCAGCCGACCTCGCCCGACCCCGCCGCGCTGGCCGCCGAGCGGGCCCACATCCGTGACCGCCACCTGCGCGCCGCCGGGGAGCGGCCCGCCTCGACCGCCCGCGGCCTGCACCACACCGCCCTGATCAGCAGCGACGTGGAGACGACGATCCGCTTCTACCAGGACGTGCTGGGCTTCCCGCTCACCGAGCTGATCGAGAACCGGGACTACCCGGGTTCCTCGCACTTCTTCTTCGACATCGGCAACGGCAACCTGCTCGCGTTCTTCGACTTCCCGGGCCTGGACGTCGGCCCCTACGCCGAGGTGCTCGGCGGGCTGCACCACATGGCGATCAGCGTCGAGCCCGAGCGCTGGGCCGCGCTGGTCGAGAGGCTGACCGACGCCGGGGTCGAGCACGTGGTGCACAGCGGCGTCTCGGTGTACTTCCGCGACCCCGACGGCGCCCGGATCGAGCTCATCGCCGACCCGCTCGGCGAGATGTACGGGGAACACGTCCTCTGATCTTGGTGTTGCCCCGCGGCTGAGAGACTGAGCCGAGCCCCTGGAGGACGCCGTGGTGCAGCCGCCCCGACCCGGCCCGCCGTTGCGGGTCAGCGTGCCCACCCTGTCGCCGTCCTCGAGGCTGTACGTGGGCACCGAGGCCGGCGGTTCGGCGCTGCTGCTGGTCGCCGCCCTCTGCGCGCTGGCCTGGGCCAATTCGCCGTGGTCGGGGGCGTACGAGTCGTTCTGGTCGACCCCCGCGTCGCTCGGGGTCGGTGACCTCTCGCTGTCCCTGGACCTGCGGCACTGGGTCAACGACGGCGCGATGGCGCTGTTCTTCCTCGTCGTCGGCCTGGAGATCACCCGCGAGGTGAGCACCGGGGAGTTGCGCAACCGGCGCTCGGTGGCGGCTCCGGCGCTGGGCGCGCTCGGCGGGTTGGTCGTACCGGCGTTGATCTACCTGGCGGTCAACCCCTCGGGGCCGGCCAGCGGCGGCTGGGGCATCGTGATGAGCACCGACACCGCCTTCGTGCTCGGCGTGCTGGCGCTGTTCGGCCCGCGCTGCCCGGACCGGCTGCGGCTGTTCCTGCTCACCCTGGCGATCGTCGACGACATCGGCGCGATCGGCGTCATGGCGGTCTTCTACACCGACTCGGTCGTGGTGCCGGCGCTGCTGGTCGCCGCCGCGCTGATCGTCGTCCTGCTGGTGCTGCGCTGGATGGGCGTGTGGCGGCTGACCCCCTACGTCGTGGCCGGCATCGCGCTGTGGCTGGCGGTCGACGAGTCCGGCGTGCACCCCACCCTGGCCGGCGTCGTCCTCGGCCTGCTGCTCCCCTCCCGTCCGTCGTCCCGGCGGGAGGTGGACCGGACGGCGGAGTACGGCCGCGCACTGCGGGAGGCACCCGACGCCCAGCGCGCCCGGCTCACCTCGCTGGCGGTGGCCGCGACGGTGCCGGCCAACGACCGGCTGCAGGAGGCGCTGCACCGGTGGACGGCCTACCTCGTCGTCCCGGTGTTCGGCCTGGCCAACGCGGGCGTCTCGCTGGACCCGGAGACGCTCGGCGCGGCGCTGCACTCGCGGGTCACCCTCGGCGTCGTGCTCGGGCTGGTCGTCGGCAACGCCGTCGGGATCACCGCGGGCACGTTCGTCGCGCTGCGCACGGGCTGGGGCGTGCTGCCCGGCGGGGTCCGCTGGTCGCACCTGATGGCCGGCGCGACGCTGGCCGGGATCGGCTTCACCATCTCGCTGTTCATCACCGACCTGGCCTTCGACGACGTCCTGCTGCGCGAGCAGGCGAAGATCGGCATCCTGATCGGGTCGCTCACCGCGGCGGTGCTCGGGACGGTGCTGCTACGCGTCCTCGGCGAACGGTTCCCGCTGTGCTCGCCGGAACCGGACTCCCCGCGGATGCTGCCGCCCCGCCCCTGGCTGGAGCCCAGCGTCGGCGTCTGAGCCGGCTGCGGACCGGGCGACCGCGCGGCGCAGCGCACCGATCTCCGGGCGGCCCTCGAAGCGCACGCCGTCGATGAAGAGCGTCGGGGTGCCGGGCACGCCGAGGGCCACGCCGCCGGCGAAGTCGGCCTCGACCTTGTCGCCGAACCGCTGGGCCGCCGCGCCGACCAGCGGGTCGCCGTCCAGCCCGAGCTCGGTGCCGTAGCGGCGCAGGTCGGCGTCGGTGAGCCGGTCCTGCCGGCCGAACAACAGGTCGTGCATCGGCCAGAAGGCGCCCTGCGCGGCCGCTCCCTCGGCGGCCAGCGCCGCGGTCAACGCGTAGGGGTGGACGTCGGGTAGCGGGTAGTGGCGGAACACCAGCCGCACCCCGCCGTCGCTCTCGTCGACCAGCCGGCGCAGCACGGGCGCCGCCGCCGCGCAGTACGGGCACTCGAAGTCGCCGTACTCCACGACGGTCACCGGGGCGTCGGGGCTCCCGGAGACGTGGTCGTCCGGGGTCAGCTCGAGGGCGGTCATGCTCAGTGCTCGGTGGCGACCAGGTCGCGGTACTCCGGGTGCCGCTCGATCCAGCCGCGGACGAACGAGCACATCGGGACGACGTTCTCGCCCCTGCTACGGACGTCGTCCAGCGCGGCCCGCACCAGGGTGCTGCCCAGCCCGGAGTGCCCGGCGTCGCTCTCGACCTCGGTGTGGGTGAAGACCACCTCGTTGCCGCGGCGCTGGTAGGCGGCCAGCCCGAGCAGCCGGTCGCCGTCGCGGATCTCGTAGCGGCTGTTCTCGGGGGCGTCGATCACGGTCGGCTCCATGCCCGCAGCCAACTCCGCTCGCGGCGGGGCTGTTCCCCGCCGCGGCGGGTCAGGACGCGCGCCGCGCGGCTGCGCCGGAGGTCACCGCGAGGGTGCCCGGGACGGTGAGACCGCGGTCCTGACAGGCGCGCACGACGGCGTGGCTGACCACCGGCACGGCGTCAGTGGGCACCAGCGCGATCGCCGAGCCACCGAACCCGCCACCGGTCATCCGGGCGCCGAGCGCACCGGCCCCGGTCGCGGCGGCGACCACGGTGTCCAGCTCGACCGCGGAGACCTCGTAGTCGTCGCGCAGCGACGCGTGCGAGGCGTCCAGCAGCGGCCCGCACTCGGCGATCCGGCCGGCCCGGACCAGCTCCACGAACCGGTCGACCCGCTCGACCTCGGTGACCACGTGCCGGGCGCGCGCCCGCAACTGCGGGTCCGCGAGCCGCTCGACGTCGGCGAGGGTGGCATCGGCCAGGTACTGCAGGCCCAGGATCGCGGCGGCCTGCTCGCAATCGGCACGGCGCTTGCCGTACTGGCCGTCGGCCAGCGCGTGCCGCACCCGGGTGTCGATGACCAGCAGCTGCAGACCGGCCTCGGCCAGGCCGAGGTGGACCGGGCCGGTGCTGAAGTCCTTGGTGTCGATGAGCAGCGCGGCGCCGTCCTCGGCGAGCATGGCGACCGTCTGGTCCATGCCCCCGGTGTTGGCCCCGACCACCTCGTTCTCCGCCCGGATGGCCGCCTGGACCATCAGGTGGCGCAGCGCCGGTTCGTCGGCGCGGCCGGCCAGCTCGGCGGCGGCCACCGCGACGGCGCTCTCCAGGGACGCCGAGCTGGACAGGCCGGCACCCAGCGGGACGTCACTGGCAACGGCGATGTCCAGGCCGGGCACCTCGATCCCCGCCTCGCGCAGCGCCCACAGCGTTCCGGCGACGTAGGCCGCCCAGCCGTCGGCGCAGCCCGGACCCAGCTGACCGATCCGGCCCTCGAAGGGCTTGGCGTCGGGGTCGTCGCTGCTCACCCGCACCCGGTCGTCGTCGCGCACGCGCACCGCGGCGGCGGTGACCCGGGTCAGCGCCATGGGCAGGCACCGGCCGCCGTTGTAGTCGACGTGCTCGCCGATCAGGTTGACCCGGCCGGGGGCGACCCAGACGCCGTCCGGCTCGACCGACCAGGTGGCCGTGAGCTCGGCGACCGCCCGCTCGGCGGGGCTGGCCGGCTGCGTCTCGTCGCTCATGACGCCACCTCGCGCAGCCGGTCGGCGATCCGCTCCGGCGTGGTGTCGTTGATCCACGCGCCCATCCCCGACTCCGAGCCGGCCAGGTACTTCAGCTTTCCGGGCGCGCGCAGCAGCGAGAACAGCTGCAGGTGCAGCCGGCCGAGCTCGCGGTCCTCCCCGGTCGGCGCCTGGTGCCAGCCGGAGATGTAGGGCACCCGGTCCACGCCCGGGTGGAAGCGGTCCACCCGGCGCAGCAGTTCCTGGTAGACCGTTGCCAGCTCGGCCCGCTCTGCGTCGTCCAGCGCGGCCAGGTCCGGCACGTCCCGATGCGGGGCCAGGTGCACCTCGACCGGCCAGCGGGCGGCGCGGGGTACGTAGGCGGTGAAGTGCTCCCCACGGAGCACCACCCGGGTGCTCTCGGCCTGCTCGGCCTCCAGCACGTCGGCCAGCAGGTTGCCGCCGGTGGCCTGCCGGTGCCGGCGGGCCTGCTGGAGCAGCTGCGCCGAGCGCGGCGGCACGAATGGGTAGGCGTAGATCTGCCCGTGCGGATGGGTGAGGGTGACGCCGATCTCCTCGCCCCGGTTCTCGAAGACGAACACCTCGGCGACACCCGGGTCGACCGAGTGGGCCTCGGTGCGCTGCGCCCATGCCTCGACGATCGTGCGCATCCGGGCGGCCGGCAGGTCGACGACGGCGGCGGAGTGGTCGCTGGAGAAGACCACGACGTCGCAGTGGCCGTAGGCCGGCTGGTCCGCGGGACCGAGCACCGGAGGGTGCGGCGCCGCGGGATCGACCGTCAGCGGCGCGAAGCTCGGGAACCGGTTGGCGAACACGGCGACGTCGTAGTCGGCGTCGGGGACCTCACTGGCGTGCGCCGGGTCGCGGGTCGGGCACAGCGGACAGTCGGCGGCGCTCGGCAGGAAGGTGCGGTTCATCCGGTGCCCGGCGATCGTCACCCACTCCCCGGTGAGGACGTCGAAGCGCACCTCACCGGCGTGCGGCGGCTCCGGCAACGGGCGCGTGTCGATCGCCTCGTGCACCGGCCCGGGCGTGGCCTGGTCGTCGAAGTAGAACATCGGCCGGCCGTCGGCCATGGTCCGCTCGGTGACCTGTCCCGGCCACCCCGGCGACCCGACCGTGACCTGCTCCGGCGCCGATCCCGCGTCCATCCCTGTCGCCCTCCTGTCGCACCTGCGTCCGTGCCCGGACGGTGCAGACAGAGTCTGCACACACAGACGGAGGGCCCGGTCACCGTGATGCGGTGACCGGGCCCTCCGATTGGTAGCGGGGACAGGATTTGAACCTGTGACCTCTGGGTTATGAGCCCAGCGAGCTACCGAGCTGCTCCACCCCGCGTCGCAAGGAGAACGTTACCCCAGCGCCGGAGCGACCGTGCACGGGGGCCCGGCCCGCACCCTTCCGGCGACCACGGCCGCGGCTCCTCCGGGTGCTCCGGCGGGGTCTGCAGCGGCAGTTGCCACCAGCCGACGTCGTGCCACCGGCCGGCCGTGAAGCCCACCGCCCGGTAGGTGCCCACCGGGGTGAACCCGAGAGCCGTGTGCAGCCCCACGCTGGCCGGGTTGGGCAGCGCGATGCCGGCGAAGGCGGCGACGTACCCCAGCTCGCTCAGCTCGGGCAGCAGCCGCTCGTACAGCACCCGGCCGGTGCCCGCGCCCTGTTCCGCGGCGGCCAGGTAGACCGAGCAGTCGACCGCCCACCGGTAGGCGGCCCGACCGCGGTGCCGGCCGGCGTAGGAGTACCCGACCACCGCGCCGTCCCGGCAGGCGACCAGCCAGGGCAACCGTGGCGCGGCCGTCATCCGCTGGGCGAGTTCGGCGGCGTCCGGCGCGACCGTCTCGAACGACGCCACCGAGTCGGTGACGTACGGCTGGTGGACGGCGGCGATCCCGGCCGCGTCCGCGATGTCGGCCGACCGGATCTCGGCGGGGCTGGGCACGAGCGGCAGGCTGGCGAGCTGCGTAGGGCTGCGTGGCTACGGCAACGCCGACAACGCGTCCGTCAACAACGCGACGAGCGCCTCGTGCTGCACGTCGGCCGATGACGCCACCTCCTCCTCCGAGCCGTCGAGGGCCCTGGCGGCGAGCCCCGCCTTGCTGTCGATCAGCTCAGCGATCCTGGCGTCGATGGTCTGCGCGGCGATGATGCGCCACGCGATGACGGGTTCCGTCTGACCGATGCGGTGGCTGCGGTCGATGGCCTGGGTCTGCTCCGCGTCGGTCCAGGACAGCTCGGCGAGCACGATGTTGGAGGCGACCTGCAGGTTGAGACCCACGCCTGCCGCGGTCAGGGAGCAGACCGCGATGGCGACGTCCGGCTCGTTCACGAAGGCATCGATGTTCCGCTGCCGCGACGCGGGCGTCTGGTCGCCACGGATCGACGAGAACCGGATCCCCTGTCTGGCGAAGGTCTCCTCGGCGATGTCCATCACGTCGACGTGCTTGGCGAAGAAGACCACCTTGCCCGCGCTGCGCGCGAGCTGTGCCGCGTAGTCGGCGGCGAGTCCGGCCTTCGCCTGACCGATCCGTCGCATCATGCTGAACACGTTCTCGCCGGTCGTCGTCGCGGTCGCGTCCTTCTGCTCCCACCTGGCCACCCTGCGCACGAGGTCGTGGTCGATGCCCCCGGCGACGGCACCGGACGCCCGGGCCGCGAGCGCACTCTCGTACCGCGACACCAGCCGGCGAGCGAGGTCACGCTCAGCCGCCCGGATCGAACGGCCGGCTTTCTCGTCGAGCTCGACCGGGAGGTCGGCGATGCGGCGGGCGGGGATGTCGGCCGCCACGTCGACCTTGCGGCGGCGGACGATGCCCAGGTCGACCACGCAGCTGCGGGCGGCGGGGTAGAACGCGGGGTCAGCGGGCGTCAGTCCGGTCTCGTCGAGACAGTCCATCAGCTCGGCCAGCGGCTTCGTCTCGTCGATCCAGCCGAGGAACTGCCAGATGGCCCGGAAGTCCTCGATGTCGTTGATCAGCGGGGTGCCGGTGAGCGCCATCAGCAGCGGACGCGAGATGCGGGACCGGATGCGCTCGGAGAGCTCCAGGACGTGCTGCGAGCGCTGGGAGGTCTTGTTCTTGATGAAGTGCGCCTCGTCGACGACCATGCCGCGGAAGCCGAAGTCGCCGAACCAGCCCACATGGCGGTCGAGCACCTCGTAGTTGACGACGACGATGTCGGCGAAGCCGTCGATCGTGTCACCGTTGCCGTGGATCACGGTGGCCGAGCGGTGGGGTGTCCAGAGGCCGGCCTCGCGCGCCCAGTTGGTCTTGACGACGTTCGGTACGACCACGAGCAGCGGATAGGCGTTCGCCACCTCGGCCGCGAGCAGCGACTGTGCGGTCTTGCCCAGGCCCGGCTCGTCGGCCAGCAAGAAGGTCCGGTGTCCGGCAGCGGCAGCGGCGACCACCTGGGCCTGGTGCGGCATCAGCTCCAGGCTCCCCGGCGCGCGCAACGAGGACGGCGCGGGCAGGGCCATGCATGCCGACGCTCCGCCACCGGCCCGCTCGAACGAGCTGAGGAGCGGGCCGATCAGCTCCCAACCGGCCAAGCGGTGCGAGCGGGTCGTGCTCGGCCGCGGGGACGCGAAGTCCGGGGCCAGGAAGGGGTTGGCCAGCTGCCGTGAGACGACCGACTGCGGCACGACCCGACGCTCGGTGGTGGCGGAGACGGTCGGGGGGGCCGCCACCGGCACCTCGTCCTGGGTCGGCTCGATACCGACGGCCTCGAGCATGTCCCGCTTGAGCGACCGGGTCGCGTCGGAGACGACCGCGTCCTCCGCCAGGAGGGCGAGCAGCGCGGGATCGCGCACGGCGGTCTTCGCGAGGATCGTCGCGATTCCGTCCAGGCGCTTGAGCTGCTCGGCCCGGTGGGTCTGGGTGCTCGACGGGTCCGTGCGGACCCGCGCGTGCTCCTCGCGCACCATCAGTGCCACGACCTGGAACTTCGTGCGCACTCCGGGCGTCACGGGACCACGTCGGGCGGCTGCCTCGATCTCACGGACGGCGCGAGCGAGCACCGAGATGACGTCCTCGCGATCACGACCGCGCCGCTGGTTCCGCGCGGCGGTGCGGCGAGTGCCCGTCTGATGCTGGCCTCGTCGAGCCACAGACTCCTCCTCTGAACGCCCGGCACGGTTGCCGCAGCGCAGTGCCCCCACGCGGCTCTCGCGGTCGTGACCGGCGGATGTCGCAAGGAGCGCGCCTGGACGGCTGCTCCGACATGCGGCCCGGCCCGACGGATCTGCGAGAGATCGACGCCCCGGGGGCGCCGGTGGGCATGGTTCCACACACGGAATCGGCCCTCACAGTTCCTGTGAGGGCCGATTCGTCGTGGTAGCGGGGGCAGGATTCGAACCTGCGACCTCTGGGTTATGAGCCCAGCGAGCTACCGAGCTGCTCCACCCCGCGTCGCTGAGACCAGGTTACACCCGGCCGGTCGCGTGCCGACACCAGGGCCCCACCCTCGCACGGTGGCCGGCCGCGCGGCCCCGGCCCGCCCCGTCCCACCGGTCCCAGGAACACGCGCGCCTGCCTCGGCGGACGCCCGGCGCGGCCTACAGTCCGAACGTGGGCGGAGGGGAGACGACGAGCACGTTCGCCGGTCCGCCGCAGCCGGTCGAGATCCACCACCGCGGGCTCTGGTACTCCGGCGAGCTGACCGGATGGCGGCACGAGGGCAACGGGCGGGTCACCGCGCGGGTGCGCTGCGTGGTCGACGGCCTCCGGCACTCGACGTGGAAGGACCTCAGCGAACTACGCCTGCCCGACCCCGCGAACCCACCTCGCCGGGAGCGCTTCCCGGCGATGGTGCGGCAGCCAGCCGCGGTCGTGCCCGACGACGCGGACCGGACCCGACCGCACGCGCTGCTGGTCGGGGCCCCCGGCCGACCGGCCAAGCCCGAGCACGCGGTCAGGCCGCCGGCGGGAACGCCGGTCCCCCGCCACGGGGAGCCGGTGCACAGCTCGCCGGAGTCGTCGGTTCCCGGCCGCCCCGGCGACGAGCCACACCGGCGCAGGGCACAGCTCAGCGTCGCGTGACACAGGTGCCGGCCGGAACGGCGCCGTCGGACCCGGAGAAACGAAGAAGCCCGGCCCCTGAAGGGGCCGGGCTTCCGTCGTTGTAGCGGGGGCAGGATTCGAACCTGCGACCTCTGGGTTATGAGCCCAGCGAGCTACCGAGCTGCTCCACCCCGCGTCGGTAGGACCAGCCTAGCAGCCGCCCAGAGGGCGGAGGGCGCGGGGATGTCCGCACCCTCCGCCCCGGGTCAGTCCGCCGGTACGGCGGCGGCCCGCTGAGCTTCCTGATAGGCGGCGACCGCGGCCTGCAGCTCTTCCAGTGCCCGACCCTGCCCGGCGAAATCACCGTTGCGCTGTGCGGTCTCCAGTGCCTGCAGCGCCGACTGGATGTCGGCCACCGCCACATCCATGCCCGGGGTGGTCGGCGTTCCACCGTCAGCCGGCGGAACCGTCGGGGTGGACGGTGCCGTCGGCGCCGGGGTCGTCGGTGTGGCGGGTGGCGTGTCTCCCCCGCCGGCGGCCGCCTCGCCCGCGCCCGCCCCGAAGACCTGGTCGAGCGCCTCCTCCAGCGTGTCGGCGTAGCCGACCCGATCGCCGTAGTTGACCAGCACCTTCCGCAGCAGCGGGAAGGAGTTCTGCCCGGTGCCCTCGACGTAGAGCGGCTGGACGTAGAGCAGGCCGTCCTCACCGATCGGCAGGGTGAGCAGGTTGCCGAAGACCGGCTGGGAGTCCGAGCCCCGGAACAGGTTCAGGTCACGGGCGACGTCGTCGTTGGTGTTGAACGACTGCTGCACCTGCCGCGGGCCCCGGAACGGGGTGTTGCCCGGCAGTCGCAGCACCTGGATCTGCCCGTAGCTCTCGGGGTGGGTGGTCGCGGAGATGAACGAGGACAGGTTGTCCCGGTTGAACGCGTTCAGGGCACTGGTCAACTGGAACGACGCCTCGTCGTCCCCCGGCCGCTGGGCGAGGATGTAGTACGGCGGTTGCGCCTCCTCGGTGTCCTGCGTGGGGTCCGCGGGCACCTGCCAGCGGTCGTTCTGGCTGTAGAAGTTGCCGGGATCGGTCACGTGGTAGCGGGTCAGGATGTCCCGCTGCAGCTTGAAGAGGTCCTCCGGGTAGCGGACGTGCTCCCTGAGCCCGTCGGGGATGTCCTCGTGCTGCTCGACGGTGTCGGGGAACGACTTCATGTAGGTCTGGAGGACCGGGTCCTCCTCGTCCCACTCGTACAGCGTCACCGTGCCGTCGTGGGCGTCGACCGTCGCCTTCACCGAGTTCCGGATGTAGTTGAACTGGTTGTTCGGCA
>JAOPVN010000206.1 GCA_025966175.1 Modestobacter sp.
GCCTCCCGCGAGACGGTGAACAAGGCGCTGGCCGACTTCGTGCACCGCGGCTGGATCCAGCTTCAGGGCAAGTCCGTCGTCGTCCTGGACGAGGACCGGCTGCGCCGCCGCGCGAGGTAAGCCCTCAATGCCCAGCGAGGCCCCGATCCGAACCGGAGCGGGGCCTCGCTGCGTTGGCAGTGTTGCGGATTCCGAGCGCAGCGAGGGTGGCCCGGTCGCGGGGCCCGCAGGGTCCCCGACCGGGACCGGAGAAGCGGCTCAGCGCAACCGACACCGGCACCTGGCTGCGGTGTGATCCGTCAGGATCACGATGGAAGTGGCACGACCATCCGGATCCGGCAGCCGTCGGGCAGCACCGCGTAGTTGCCGTCCTCCGTCTGCTCGAAGGTGGGGATGATCGGCTCCAGCGGCGCTGGTGGCGACCCCGCGAGCGCGGCCGCGACGTCGGGGAACGGCTCGAGCTGGCCGAGGGTGTGGATGGTCGGCGGCAGCATCGGCCGAGTGCCCCCGGCGTGCTCCTGCAGCGCGGCGGCGGGTGTCGTCCAGACCGCCTCGTCGGCCTCGCCCGAGACGTCGCGCGCCTCCTGCCCGGCGGGCAGCAGGGCGGCGAAGAACTTGGTGTCGTAGCGGCGGCGCTCCCGCGGCGGCGTGATCCAGTGCGCGAAGGGCCGCAGCAGGTCTGCCCGCAGCGACAGCCCGCGGGCAGCCAGCAACTCGGCGAGGGACAGCTCCCGCGCCAGCAGCGCCTGCCGCTGGGCCTCCCAGTCGTCTCCCGAGACATCCGGGACGACGCCGGAGCCGTCGGCGGCCCCGGCGAGCAGCACCCCGGCCTCCTCGAAGGTCTCCCGGACGGCGGCGCACACGAGCTCGCGGGCCAGCCGCTCGTCACAGCCGAACTCGGCGGCCCAGTCGGCGGGCGGCGGGCCGACCCAGGCGAGATCGGTATCGCCGTCGCGGTCGTCGACACCGCCGCCGGGGTAGGCGCTCATCCCCCCGGCGAACGGCATCCCCCGCGTGCGGCGGAGCAGGTAGACCTCCAGCCCCGCGGTGCCGTCCCGCAGCAACAGCACCGTCGCCGCCTGCCGGATCGCCCCAGGAGCCGGCGAACTCACCTCAACTCGACGGTGAGCTCGACCTCGACCGGGGAGTTCATCGGCAACTCGGCGACGCCCACGGCGGTGCGGGCGTGCTTGCCCACCTCACCGAACACGCGGCCGAGGAACTCGCTGGCGCCGTTGACCACCCGGGGCTGGCCACTGAAGCCCTCCGCGCTGGCCACGTAGCCCACCACCCGGATGATCCGGGCGATCGCGTCCAGGCCGACCAGGTCGTCGATGGCGGACAGCCCGTTGAGCGCGCAGACCTTCGCGTCCGCGGCGGCGTCCTCGATGTCGACGGTGCCACCGACCTTGCCGGTGCGCCGCAGCCCGCCGTCGACGAACGGCAGCTGCCCGGAGGTGAAGACGAGCTGGCCGGTTCGGATGGCCGGCACGTAGGCGGCGACCGGGGCAGCGACCGGGGGCAGCCGGACGCCGAGCTCGGCGAGCCGAGCGGTCCAGCTCGGCAGGGCGGTGGTCATCGGTTCGAGGGTCGCTTCAGGTAGGCCACCAGCTGGTCGCCACCGCCGGGACCCTGCAGGACGGTCACCAGCTCCCACCCGTCGACGCCCCAGGAGTCCAGGATCGCCTTGGTGTTGTGGATCAACAGCGGGATGGTCGCGTACTCCCACGTACGCCGGGCCGGTTCGCTCATGCCGCGACGCTAGCGCAGCCGGGAGAGGCCGGAGTCGGCCGCCGCTCGTAGGCTCGCAGGCGTGACCGCCGCACCCGGAGAGCAGCCGCCCCTGCGGTGCCACATCGTGACCGGCAAGGGCGGGACCGGGAAGACGACGGTCGCCGCCGCCCTGGCCCTCTCGCTGGCCGCCGACGGCCGGCACGTGCTGCTGGTGGAGACCGAGGGCCGGCAGGGCATCGCCCAGCTGTTCGACACCCCGCCACTGCCCTACGAGGAGCGACGGGTGGCCGTCGCCCGGGGCGGCGGGGAGGTGAAGGCGCTGGCCATCGACGTGGAGGCGGCCTTCCTCGAGTACCTCGAGATGTTCTACAGCCTCAAGCGGGCCGGCCGAGCGCTGCGCAAGATGGGCGCCGTCGACTTCGCCACCGCGATCGCGCCGGGGCTGCGCGACGTCCTCCTCACCGGCAAGATCAAGGAGGCGGTGACCCGGCGCCGCGAGGGCCGGTTCGTCTACGACGCCGTCGTCGTCGACGCCCCGCCGACCGGCCGGATCACCCGCTTCCTCAACGTCACCGGCGAGGTGGCCGGGCTGGCCCGGTCGGGGCCGATCAAGACCCAGAGCGACGGGGTGATGGCGGTGCTGCGCTCCTCCGCGACGGCGGTGCACCTGGTGACCCTGCTGGAGGACATGCCGGTGCAGGAGACCGCCGATGCCATCGCCGACCTGACCGCGGCCGGACTGCCCGTGGGGTCGGTGATCGTGAACATGGCCACCGAACCGCTGCTGCCGGCGGCCAGCCTGAGCCGCACGACCGAGGGCCGGCTCACCGGCGCCGACCTGCTCCCGGCGCTCACCGCGGCCGGCGTGCACGGCGCGGCCGAGGTCGCCGACGGGCTGGCCGCCGAGGCGGTGGAGCACGCGCAGCGCTGGGTGGCGCAGGACGCACTGCGCGGGGACGTCGAGGCACTGGGCCGCCCGGTGGTGGAGCTGCCGCTGTCGTCCTCCCCCATCGACCTGGGCTGCCTGTTCGAGCTCGCCGACCGCCTCGAGGACCACCTGCAGACGGGGGTCGCGGCGTGACCGCGCCACGGCGTCACGCACTGGCGCCCGCACTGGACCTGGCCGCCCTGGTCGCCGACCGGGACACCCGGATCATCGTGTGCTGCGGCTCCGGGGGCGTGGGCAAGACGACGACGTCGGCGGCGCTGGCCCTGGCGGCAGCCGAGGCGGGCCGGCAGGTCGTCGTCCTCACCATCGACCCGGCGCGCCGGCTGGCCCAGTCCCTCGGCCTGGTGGAGCTGGACAACGAGCCGCGGGTGGTCGAGACCCCGGGGGCCCCGGGTGAGCTCTCCGCGATGATGCTGGACATGAAGCGGACGTTCGACGACGTCGTGTCCGCGCACTCGACGCCCGAGCGGGCCGAGCAGATCTTCGCCAACCCCTTCTACCAGGCGCTGTCCTCGTCCTTCGCCGGGACGCAGGAGTACATGGCCATGGAGAAGCTGGGCCAGCTGCGGGCCAGCGAGCGGTGGGATCTGGTCATCGTCGACACCCCGCCGTCCCGCTCGGCGCTGGACTTCCTGGACGCCCCCAACCGGATGAGCCGGTTCCTCGACGGCACCATGATCCGGCTGCTGACCGCGCCGGCGCGGGCCGGCGGGCGGGCCGGGGTCCGCCTGGTGGGCGCGGGCTTCATGCTGTTCAGCCGGATCATCAGCAAGGTCCTCGGCGGGCAGCTGCTCAACGACATCTCCGCGTTCGTCTCCGCGCTGGACACCATGTTCGGCGGGTTCCGTGAGCGGGCGACGGCGACCTACGAGCTGCTCCGCCAGCCCGGCACGTCCTTCGTCGTGGTGGCCGCCCCGGAACCCGACGCGCTGCGCGAGGCCTCCTACTTCGTCGACCGGTTGTCCTCGGAGGGGATGCCGCTGGCCGGGCTGGTGATCAACCGCACGCACCCGCCGGCGACGACGGCCCTGTCGGCCACCCGCGCCGAGGCCGCCGCCGAGGCGGTCGCCGAGACCGGGGGCAAGGGCGCGAAGTTGGTCGCCGGGGCACTGCGGGTGCACGCCGAGCGGATGACCGTGGCGACCCGCGAGCAGCGGCTGGCCGACCGGTTCACCAGCGCCCACCCCGAGGTGCGGGTGCGCACCGTGCCGGCCGCCGCCGGCGACGTGCACGACCTGGACGGGCTGCGGGTCATGGGCGAGGCGCTGCTGGCGCACGAGGACGACACCGGCACCGGCACGCCGCGCAGCCGGGTGCTGCCCGCCCGCGCCCAGGCGGTCTGACCCCGGATCAGCCGGCCACGGCTCGGACGAGGATGACCAGGCTCGTGACGACGATGACCAGGCCTCCGAGGAGGAAGCCGGCACCGACCACGCGGGCGCTGCGGCGCTGTCGCTTCTCGATCTGCTCCCGGCGGCCCTGGCTCATGTAGGAGGCGACCATCCGCCACTGCTGACGGACCAGCGCGTCGGACAGACCCCGCCAGTCGGTCAGCAGCACCGCGCCCAGCGCGGCCAGGCCCAGGCCGAGGAGGACGCCGACCAGCTGACCGAGCGGCCCGAGCGCTCGTTGATCAACGCGTCTGCGACCATCAGCCGGATCACGGGGCTCCCCCAGCAGGCCCTGAGGTCCTCGCCGACACCGTGCTCGTCGGGCACCCGGGACGCCACGCGTGGTCGGGGCGCCTGTCCAGGACGGGCGCTCCGACCTCGGGTGCACCGGCGCGCAGATCCCGGCGGGCCCGGACGGTGTCCCGCGGTACGCGGTTCCGCACGTAGACCGCTGCCAGCGCCTCTGCACGGTCCAGCAGCACGCTGCCCGACCTTCTCGACGGACCGTGCTGGGCCAACCGCTCGGCCACCGCACAGATGCGGACGAGTTCGTTGTCGGAACACGTCACGACCCATGCCGCGGTCTCGGCCTCGCCGCAGGCACGAAGGGCCGTGGAGATCGAGCGGGTGCTCGTCGTGTACATCGCCCTGCTTTCACACGCGAACACCACCAGGATCACGATTCGATCGAGGTCACGGAAGTACGTCGCAGCGGGCACCGCAGGCTCCTGCACACTCGCCGCCTCCGCCCACGCACCTCCAGAGTTTGGGCCCCCGCCCTCCATTGACGTCGCCCGTCAGTCAGCCTGGCGACGACGTCAAGATGCTCGGCCAGCTACACGGGTGCCGCCACCCTCAGCGGATCAGTCGCGTGGGTCGAGGCGCACCCTGGCGGAGAGAGCAATACCAGTGTTCGCCAGTGCAAGAGGGCGAGTGACGGGTCGCCGCTCGCGGTGTTGAGCGCCGTCGTGTAACCGGCGGCGATTTCTTGCTTTCCCTTTTTGAAGCCCACGAGATTCAACGCTATACCGACGGTGAGGCTCAGAAGAGCCAGTGCCCCGCATGTGGCCAGCCACGTCGTAACACCGCCGGGAAAGTGACTCTCGAACGCTGCCGTCATGCCGAGCAGTGCCGCAAGAACTTCGCCGCACACGCCTTGGAGCACGAGCATGGTCGACGACCGCCCCGGCAATGGCGAGCGATTTGCCTCAGTCATGAACCCCCTCCTCAGCAAGCGTATGCCGGATATCCGGTCGCTCCAGGCCTCACCGTTCCCGATGGGGTGCGGCGACTGGCGGCTACGTTCCCGTGCGCCACCTCTCCCTCACCTCTCTCGTCCTCGAACAGCTCTGCAGCGCCGTTGACTGTCCCAGCAAACCCGAGCGCCGCCCCGACCATGTCCCCTATCTCCGCTACTTCACGGCGATGGGCGCAATTCTCCCAAGGGCTCGGAGCAGTGGCCCGACAGAACCCAAGGCCACCGTAGCCACGCCGATCCCACACTGAGCATTCACCTTCGTAGTGCAGTCGATGGCCGCGGCGCCGACTCCGGTGACTATGGAGATGCCCTCGGCGGCCAGAGCAAAGCCTTGCGCGCCGGAACAAAGGCCAAACCGATAGCAGTAGCGCCGGCAATCGTACTGACGCCCCCCAGAAGGGGGCCCGCCAATCCCTTCCATGAGAGGAGGCCTAATGGGCCCATAGCGTTGAGCGGATTCCCTCCGGTGTAGCCGTACGCCACCAGCGTGCTTGCGACCAGAGGATCTATGGTGAGGAACTGGCCAGTTGACGGGTCGTAGTAACGGGCCCGCAGGTAGATGAACGTGATCTTGGAGTCGGTGTAGCCGGCCCCGAACGGCAGCGGTGTGCTCAGCGAACCGGTGTTCGACATGGTCCTCCCGTACGCGTCGTACGTCCACGCACCTGCCAACGGTCAGCTCACGCCAGGCGTAGCCGGCCTCGCCCCGACCCAACTCGAGGTGGTAGCCCTTCTCGTCCCCGTATCCGTCGACGGTCTGCACGTTCACCACCGTGGTCGGCAGGACCGCGACGGCGACGTACTTGCCGTCCCCAGACAGGCACTGATAGCTGGTCCAGCCCTCCACGTCCAGACCGCCGGGCTGCGCTGGCGGCGGGCTCGTCAGAGCTGCTAGCCGGGGTTGACGATGCGGTGCAGGCGGGAAGTCCTTGACCTCCAGCCACTAAGGCAGCAACGGCAAGCGTTCCGGTGAGCGTGTGGACCGCCCACCCGTTGCGCCGCCACACACCCACCGACATGGCTTACGCCCTTCACCCGACCAACCCCGCGCGCAAGCGGGCGCTCACGCTGCGTGCATGAACCCACTCAGCGCTAGCTAAAGGAAGACCTCGAAGGCTCCTTTGTCTTACCTGTGCGTAACCTGCGAGTTTCCTGCAGACCATTCTACCTGGGCAAACATCAGATGGCATCGATTGCATTGGGCAAACAGAAATTGCGCCGGGCAGCGCTACAAGCTCGGAGAAGGCGTTCGTCACAGACCGACGGGCAAGAGCGCGGAGCCACTCGCCGTGCCACCTGACGCTCGTGTGACTCCTCGCAGTCACACGAGTCCAGCGTCTTGACAGGCGCCCTAGTTCTAGTAGAAGGTCACCAAACCCCCACCACAGAGGGGACCCCAATGGAGGGAACGTCAAGTGTCAAAAGGCCGAAGGATTCTTGTCACTGTCTTTTCGGTGGCCCTTCTTGCGATCGGATTTTCCGCATTCACACCCGCCACAGCCCAAGCTGCCACCCACTGTTTTGCGTCCAGTTGCAACGGAGTTGACCCAATCGCCGGGGGTTGCGGCGGGGATGCTCGAAACCTTGACACAGTAACTACCGCGAGCCTAACCATACAACTAAGGTATTCGAACACATGTAATGCAGCATGGGTGAGACTGGTCGCGGGGAATGCTTGCTCTTTGGCGGCAAGTGGCCGTGTAACCAACAGCACGGGGGCGTCCACCACTATTACTGCTGGACAGTCGTGCGCTAATTATCCAGACTATCCGTATTCCCTAATGGTCAGTGACACCACGGGTCAGACAGCTTATGCTTGCGGGACCGTCAACAACCCCCTGCCGGCTAATAATCAGTCAACTAGCGCCTGCACGAGGTCCATTTAAGTCTGCGGGCGCGAGCCTTCTGCCAAAGCGGCCCTTCGCGGTTCCTCCGGATGAGCCGGTTCCTGGACGGCACGATGATCCGGCTGCTGACCGCCCCCGCGCGGGCCGGCGGGCGCGCCGGGGTCCGGATCATGGGCGCCGGGTTCGCCATCTTCACCCGGATCATCAGCAAGATCCTCGGCGGGCAGCTGCTCAACGACATCTCTGCCTTCATCTCCGCACTGGACACCATGTTCGGCGGGTTCCGCGAGCGGGCGACGGCGACCTACGAGCTGCTCCGCCAGCCCGGGACGTCGTTCGTGGTGGTGGCCGCCCCCGAGCCCGACGCCCTCCGCGAGGCCTCCTACTTCGTCGACCGGCTGTCCTCGGAGGGGATGCCGCTGGCCGGCCTGGTGATCAACCGCACCCACCCGCCGGCGACGACGGCGCTGTCGGCCACCCGCGCCGAGGCCGCCGCCGAGGCGGTGGCCGAGGCCGGCGGCAAGGGCGCCAAGCTCGCGGCCGGGGCGCTGCGAGGACGCGCTGGGACTGACGGCCTTCGCCGTCGCGCTGCTCGGGTTCGCCGGCAGCGGCGCACTGTACCTGACTGGGGTCCTGCCCTGGTACGTCACCGTGCTGCTGTCGGCCGCCTTCGCCGCGGTCGGGCACAAGGTCGAGCACGACCTGATCCACGCGCTGTACTTCCGCCGCCGCAAGGCGGTGAGGTACGCGCTGCTGTACGCGGTGTGGGCCTTCCGCCCGTACACGATCAACCCGGTCTACCGGATCCGGCTGCACGTGCGGCACCACGCCTACTCCGGGCTGCCCGACGACATCGAGGAGGTGTCGATCACCAATGGCAGGCCCGTGGGGCGCCGTCCGGCTGTACAGCCTGCTCGACCCCTACGTGCCGGCGCTGGTACGGATTCTCCTCACCAAGCCGAAGGACGCCGAGGACGCGCTGTGGCGGCGCACCATCCTCAAGGCGAGCCTCGGCCTGACGCCGGTCGCGATCACCATCTGGTACGCGTTCCTCGCACTGCACGTGGCCTCGTGGCTGGGCGCTGATGTACCGGCCGGGCTGCTGCACGCGCTCACCGTGCTGACCGTCGTCTGGGTCGGGCCCAACGTCTGGCGCGGCTTCTGCCTGCACCTCATCAGCAGCAACATGCACTACCAGGGGGACGTCGAGCAGGGGAACGTGCTGCAGCAGACCCAGGTGTTCACCAAGTGGTACCTGGCGCCGTTCCAGGTGTTCTGCCTGAACTTCGGCAGCACCCACCCGATCCACCACTTCTACGTGGCCGACCCGTTCTACGTGCGGCAGCTGATGCAGCGCAACATCCACCCGGTGCTGGCCGCCAACGGGGTGCGCTTCAACGACATGGGCACCTTCGCCCGGGCCAACCGCTACGCGAAGGACTGACGCCACACCACCATTCCTCGGCCGGTAACTCCGGGTCGTCCGGGCAGGTCGTTGCCGGTGCTGGCCCGCCGCAAGCACCCGCTGACTTCGCTCAGCGATCACGCCGCACCTCTCGCGGCGTCGCGGCGAGGTCGAGGCCGAGGTTGCCCCGGCTCGGCCAGGACGCGCAACGTGCGCGGATCGAGGAAGAACAGCGCCGGATCGGCCACGGCATCCCCGTAAACGGTGGTGTACCCGTGTTCCTTTTCGTGCCTGATCTTCCGGTACGCGGCAAAAGTCCGCCGGGTACCGATGACGAGCAGGCTCACGACCACGATCACGATGGCGCCGCCCCAGACGTACCAGCGCCCCGGAAGGTAGGCCTCGAACGCCACCAGACAGCCCACGAGGAACGCCGCGACCTCGTAGCGGACACCGACAACCAGCAAGATGGCAGCCGACGATCCAGGCAGCGGGACGGGCACGTCGCCGTCAGCAGTCATGGCCACACACGATCAACACCACCACGGCCACGTCGTGCTGCCCCCAGGCTGCGGACGCCCGCCCGGACGTGCGGAGTTCCCCCGCGAAGCAGCCTCTGGCTCCCCACGTTCGTCCTCCTCGCCGCGAAAGCCCTCCGCGATCCCGTTCACGGCTCCTACGAAACCAAGTGCCACCGAGTGGACCCCGAGTGAGAGATCCGCCATCTCGGCAATATCGCCAGCTACCCGGCCAAGGCGTGCACCGATGCGCAGGAGGCCACCTGCGGCACCCAAGACCGACGCTCCGATGTCGATTCCGCATGCAGCGCTCCAACCGGAGGAACAGTCCAACGCACCGGCCGCGATCCCGGTCCCGATGGAGACTCCTTCGAGGACTGCTGCAGCCGGCGCCCCAACTCCCGTGACGGCGAGTCCGATGGCCACGGCACCGGTGACCGTACTGACGACCCCCAGCGTGGTGGCGATGGCCCCCTTCCAGGACCAGAGACCGAGCGGGTCGATGCTGTTGAGGGGGTTGTCGCTGCCGTAGTTGTAGGCCGCCAGAGTCCGGGCGATCGCCGGGTCGTCGGTGATGAACTGGGCCGTCGAGGGGTCGTAGTAGCGGGCCCGCAGATAGAGGAGCCCAGTCTCTGGATCGGTGTAACCCCGGCCGTAGAGAAGAGGGGTGGTCAGCGGGCCACTCTGCGAGGCGGTCTTCCCATACGCGTCGTAGGTCCATGTCCCCGCAACTGTCCCAGTGCTGCTCAGCAGCGCGACCGTGGAACCGAGCTGGTCATGCACGTAGTAGGCAACCGTCGTGCCGGCGATCTGCTCGATGGGCAGCCCACCCGGCCCATAGAGGTAGGCGGTGCCGTCGCTGAGCAGACCGTTGGTGCCCCAGACGAACCGGGTGGTCGTCGTCCCCACGGTCTTGCTGGCGCGCAAGCCGTCACCGTCATAGATGTACGTGCCGCTGCCGGCGGCCGTGGTGGCTGCGGTGAGCTCGTCGGCCTGGTTGTAGGCGTACGTGCTTGCCGCACCTGCGCTGGGCGCTGCCTTGGTGCGGCGACCGTCAGTGTCGTAGCTGTAGCCGATAGCGCCGGTCGGCGCCGTCGCGCAGCTGGTCGCCCCAGTGACGGCCGCGGCTGTGCTCCAGCACAGCTGACCGGCGGCGTCGTACTTCTGGGTGACACCGGCGTTGGTGGTGAGGTTGTTGGCCGCGTCGTAGGCGTAGCCGGTGGTTGCGCTGCCCGAGACGGCGCTCTTGACCTGTTGCAGCGCCGTGTAGGTGTAGGTCTGCGCAGCGCCGGGGAAGGCGCCTGACGGGATCTGCGAGGACAGCTGGCCGGCGTTGTCCCGGCCGTAGCCGATCGTCCCGAGGGTGGTCGAGCCACCGGCGAGCGTCGTCGACGTCTGCTGGTCCGCGGGGTTGTAGCCGGCGGTGACGACGTCGCCGTTCGGGTAGGCGGTCGTGGTCTGTGCGCCGTCGGCGTTGTAGCCGAAGGTCGTCTTCCGGCTGCTCGGGTCGGTGACGGAGGTGAGCTGGCCCGCCGCGTCGTAGCCGTTGGTCACGGTGCCCGTCGCGCCGGGGTAGGTGATCGTCTTCTGGTTGCCGTTGTCGTCGTAGCTGTAACCGACGGAGGCGCCGGCGCCGTTGGTCTGGGCGCTGACGGCGCCGTAGATGTCGTAGGTCCAGGTGCTGGTGCCGGTGCCATCGGTCATCGACACCCGACGTCCGTCCGGGTCGTAGCTGACGGCGGTGATCCCCGGCGTGGTGCGGTCGGAGTAGCTGACGCCGGTCCGTCGACCGTCCGCGTCGTAAGTGGTCGTCGCCACTGCTCCGCTGGGAGAGGTCACGGTGACCGGCTCGTCGACGGCGTCGTAGCCCACGGCCGTGGTGCGGTTGTCCGGATCGGTGGAGCTCACCTGCCGGCCCCGCGAGTCGTAGGCGTAGCTGGTGGCGGCTCCCGCGGCGTCAACCGTGGTGGCTGTCGTGCCGTCACCGTTGTAGGTCCGGCTGGTGCGCGTTCCGTCGGCCTGGTCGACCTGGATCAGCTGGCCGGCGGGGTCGTAGCCGGATCCCGTGGTGTTGCCGTCGCCGTCGGTGGCCGAGGTCTGCGCACCGTTGGCGTTGAAAACCGCTGAGCTGGTGTGGCCGAGCTGGTCCGTGGTGCGGCTGGTGTGACCCCAGGCGTCGTGGCCATATGTGATGCACCCGGCCGCGGGAGAGGTGCAGGACGTCGTCGTCCCTGCAGCCGTGCCCGTGGGGGTGACGGTGCTGGTCTGCCAGCCGCGGGCGGTGTCCCAGCCCTGCAGGGTCTTGTGCCCGAGGGGGTCAGTGAGCGAGGTGACGTCGCCAGCGGTGTCGTAGGTGGTGGTCGTGGTGTTGTTGAGTGCGTCGACGACGCGGGTCGCATCTCCGGGGTGGGCGGCGTCGTCGTAGTAGTAGGTGATCGTCCGGGCGGGGGCGGTACCGAAGTTCCCGGTGCTGGATTCCACGACGTTGTTGGCCTGGGTCATCGTCGTGGACGTCAGGTCGCCGTAGGTGACGCTGCCGTCGTTGGTGGCACTGGAACCGGTGGCGATGTGACCGGCCTGGTCGTAGATGTTGACCGTGGCCACGCCGTTCGGGTCGATGGTCTCGACGAGGTCGCCGATGGCGTCGTAGGCGTAGTCGGTGGTGTAGCCGAGCGGGTCCGACGACGAGGTGCGGTTGCCGTGGTCGTCGTAGGTGTAGGTGGTGGTGTGGCCGGCCGGGTCGACCATCGTGCTGATCCCGAGGGTCACCGGGTCGTAGGTGTAGGTGGTGGTGCCGGCGACCGACGTGCCGTACCCGACGGTCTGGGAGGTCAGCAGCCCGCCGGAGTAGGAGTAGAGCACCTGGTGGCCGGCCGGGTCGGTGACCAGCGTCTGCCCGGCCACCAGCGACGGGGAGCTCGACGGACCGTAGGTGAACGTCGTGGCCCGCCCGTCGGGATCGGTCTGGGTGAGCACCCGCTCTCCGCTGTCGTAGGTCATCCCGGTGACCGCGGACGCCGTCCCGCCGAAGTTGGCCGGTGAGCGCATCGAGGTCATCAGGTGCGCGGCGTTGTAGGTGTACCGGGCGTGGTCCTCGTTGCTGGGCGTGCTGCCGCTGCGGGTGGCCGTGCCGACGCCGTAGACGTCGGTGAGGTTGCCGGCGGCGTCGTAGCCGTAGCTCACGGTGCGCCCGGCGGTGTCGACGAGCGTGGTGATGTGCGCGCCGCTCCAGGTGAGGGTGTAGGCACGGCCGGCCGGGTCGGTGATCGTGGCCAGGTGGCCGGCGCTGTCATAGGCCAGCGATGTCTTGTAAGGCGTGCTGGCCCGGGCGCCGGCGAGGTCCTGCTCGGCGGTGAGCCGGCCGGTGACGGTGTCGAAGGTGAAGATCTCCCGGCCCCGCCGGGTGTAGACGTAGCTCGTCCCGGACTTGGTCAGAGTGGCGTCGTTGCGGGGCTCGACGGTGGAATACGTCCCTGAGGCATTGGTGAAGGCGACCTGGGATCCGTCCTCCTGGAGGATCGTGACCGCTCCGGTAGTGGCGTTGGTGACGGCGGAAAGGTGGTAGGAGTCGGTCCAGCCGTAGCCGAACGGGCCATCGACCGCACTTCCCCCGTTGGGGCCGGCTGGGTCGGCGGTAGCCTCGGCGTAGGAGCGGGTGAAGGCCAGCGCCTCGCCGCGGCCGGGCGTGCTGAGGTCGGTGAAGGTGTCACCGAAGTAGCCGGTCGAGGTGTCCACCGGGTCACCGGCCGTCCGGCGGCCGCAGAAGCACTGCACCCATGCGGGGTTGGAGCCCTTGGGGGCGTCCTGGATCGTCGGTGGGCCGCCGATCGGGGCCCCGGGGGTGCCGCCCATGGGCACGAACGCGACGGCGTCCCAGGCGACGTCGAAGTTGGCGTAGTTCTTCCCGCTGGTGTTGACCGACGCCGACTGGTTGGTCAGCGCGACGGTGCCGCCGTTCTGCATGGCGAAGGTGCCGATGGTGACCCACTGCTCGGAGTCCCAGGCCTGGTTGACCCGGATCTTCCAGGGCGCGACGCCCCCGCCGGGGTTGATCGTGTAGACGACGTTGGTCGCCTCCGCACCCAGCGCGGGGATGTGGATCTTGATCTTGTAGTACTGGAGGCTCGGGAGGGTCGGCGTCCAGGTGCCGGAGTTGATCAGGGCCGGGTTGGTGCCGTCCTCGGTGTGGCTGAACAGGATGTGCCCGCCGAGCCCGGAACCCAGCTGATGGGTGTCGATCGCGCCAATCGGGTCACCGTTGGCGTTGCTCCCGTAGCTGTAACTGAACGATCCGGCCGTGGTCAGGGCGGTGCTCGGACACCCCTGCAGGTTGAGGTTCGAACCGTTCTCGTCGTCGACGATGATCGCGCCGGCGGGGACGACGGACCGGTCCACGGTGCAGCTGGGCGGGTTGGGGCTGGGGTTGGCCGGTTCGGTCCCGCCGGTGACCGCATACGTGCTGGTCGCGCAACTGGTCGCGCAGTTGCTCACCCAGGTGGCCGGGGCGTGCCACCAGCACTCGTAGTCCGACAGGGTGCAGTGCCCGGCGTCCGGGGTGGTGGCGTTCGTGGTGGCCGGGTCGCACTTGTTGCCGTCCAGGGTGCAGAACGTCGTCGGCGCCGGTAGCTGCAGCCAGCTGTTGCCGCCCTGGTAGGTGGGGGTGGCGTAGGCGCTGGCGCTGTACCGGATGAGCGGGTGGGCCATCCAGCCCATGACCCGCTCCTGGTAGGCCCAGTTGCCCGGGTGCGCGGCGTCGGCGTACGTGGCCTGCAGATAGGGCAGCCGATTCGGTGGGTAGTTGGGGTTGGCCGGGTTGTTGGCCCAGCCCAGGCCCCAGGTGCCCTCCGGGCCGGTGCACGTCGGGCCGGGTGTGCAGCCGGTGGTGTTGTAGGAGCCGTTGGGCTGGATGCCGGAGTTGTAGGCCCAGGCGGCGAAGTACCAGTTCTCCAGATAACGCGGGTTGCCGTCGTTGGCGATGATCCCGTCGGTGTACAGGGTGTTCCAGGTGGACTCCAGGATCTGCAGGCCGGCGGCGATGTTCTCCTCGTAGTCCACGCCGACCTTGGTCTGGCCGTTGACCGAGAAGGTGTGCTCGCCGGTGCGCATGCCGGTGGTGACCTGGCCGATGCCGTAGCCGCAGTCGGCGCCGGCGTAGTTGATCGAGACGATGTCCCCGGCCGCGCCGTAGTAGTCGCTGACCAGCGGGTCGCCGGCCATGCCCTTGGGTGAGTGCCAGGAGGCCTGCGACCAGTTCGACTCCTGCGCCATGATCGCGTCGTAGACCGACCTCGGCACCTTGTTCCAGGTGTCGCTGCTGGGGTGCTGCAGCGCGATCGGCGGAAAGTCCGAACTCGGGGCGTAGGCCGCCAGCCCCAGGTTGGCGAAGCCCGCGGGACGCGTGTAGGCGCTGCCGGTGAGCAGACCCTGCTCGGCCATCTGCGACGCCCAGTTCACCTGCGCCGGGGACGGCTGCATGACCTGCCGGTTGGCCGCCAGCCTCGGCACCGCGCAGGTCGGCGTCTGCGCCGCCGCCGTGGTGACCGCGGCCGGGGTCGCGAGCAGAACCGTAGGAGCGACGAGGAGGCTCGAGGCGCCCGAGCCCAGCAGGTCATGGTGGGAGGACGTCGGCGCAGCCGTGGCGCTCGGGGTCGTCACCTGACCCGAGGTCGACGGGGCCGAGGACGACGGCGCGGCGGTCGACGCGGCCGGCGACGAGGGGGCTGCGCTCGAGGGAGCCGGTGTCGTGGGCTTCGACGACGACGACGACGACGACGGCGTCGTGGGCTTGGGCGTCGGCGCCGCTACGGGGGCTGCATCGCCCTTGGGCTGCGGCTGGGCTGCCGACTCCGGCGGAACCGTCGCATCGGTCGCACCCGGCGGCTCGTAGCTGGCCGCGCTCTGCACCGGCGCCGTAAGAGTGGAGGGGCGGGCGTTCTTCGCCAGCTTCTTCGAGCGGGTCGCCAGCAACAGCGGGACCTCGCTGTCCCCACTGGTCGGGGCACCGAGCAGCGCATCGCCGTCCAGCGACGCGGTGGTCGATCCAGCGCCCAGGGCACCGTCGTCGACCGCGCGCACCCCCGCGGCCGACAGCGCGTCGTCCTTCGTGGAGGTGGCGCCGGCGAGAACCGAGTGACCCCCGCGGCCCTGGTACAGCGCCAGCCGCGTCCGCTTGCCCGAGGCCAGCGTGGCCAGAGTGCCGTTGTGCTCGTGCTGAGCAGTCGCCTTGTCCGCGCCGTCCAGGGCCAAGAAGTCCACGCCGCCGTCCGCCGAGGGGTGCAGGTCGTAGACATCACCTGCGGCCTGAGCGATGACGGTCGGCTCCCCGGTCGGCGGGACCGCGACCACCGTCGAGCCGACCGCGCCCACGATCCCGGTGGACGTCGGAACGGCGGAACTCACCTGGCCGGACAGGCTGACCGAGCGGGTGACCGCACCTGAAGCCAGATCAGCCTGGACGAGCTCGGTGGCCTCGTCGTCCGCGCCCAAGTTGAGAGTGAAGACCGCGGAGTCGTCTGTGCTGCACCCTGGGGAGTAGTAGGTCAGCCCCACCCCGGAGGCGATCGGCTGCACGGCACCCGTGGCCGTGTCAACGGAGTAGGCGAACGCGCCCCTGGCGCGAGCGGTCTGGACGTTGACCACCGTGGTGGGGAGGACAGCGACGGCGACGTACTTGCCGTCACCGGACACGCACTGGTAGCCGGTCCAGCCCTCGACGTCCAGCCCGGCCGGCTGCAGCACGGTCAGCTCGCGCCAGGCGTAGCCGGCCTCACCGCGGCCGAGTTCTATGTGGTAGCCCTTCTCGTCTCCGTAGCCGTCGACCAGGACGTCACCGGGCGCTCCGGCTGTCGTCGCGGGGCTGGCGGTTGCCGCAGGTCCGCCGTTGTCGGTGCTGGCGGGGGCGGCCGGGGCTGCGAGCGCCGGCAGGCCCTCGCCGCCCGCCACCACCGCCGCCACCGACAGCGTCCCGATGACCAGACGCTGCACCCAGCGCCTCGGCTCCCGTAGGTCCGCCCGCATCGTCACCACTGCCCCCGACCACCGACTCAGCGTGAGCGGCGGCGCACGCAGGGAGTATCTAGCCAGCGATTACGAGGGTTGTGCCACCATTTGTTTTGGCTGTGAATTAGCTGTGCTTGCAACGAAAGCGACTGCCACACACCCTTCCTCGCACATGGGAACGATTGCATTTTGGACGGCCCGCAACCTCCTAGTAGGCAGGAGGGGTACGAGGGGCTCGAAGAGGCTGTCAGCGCATCTTCGTCGTGCACTAAGAGTTCCTAAGCCAGCGATCCGGCGCGGAACGCACAAGCGTGAACCCAGCCTTGACACCGGTTTCAGCAGCACGCAAGATCCGCCCTGGCACACACTCATCATGCGGTGATCGGGGCGAACGTACCGTCACAAGGGACCTAGCACCGCGTTGCCTTTGTCGCGGGATCTCGATCGCCGTTCCTGCGTCCGAAACCAGCGACTGAAGAAGCACATGTCTTTTGGCGTCAAGAGAAGGATTCTCACAATCCTACTGCTTCTCGTCGCGTCCGCGGCAGTCGCGATTGGTGGCGTCCCTGCGCGAGCAGACGCTGCGGACCACTGCTTTGCTGCCAGCTGCAACAACGTCGATCCTTATGACGGCGGGTGTGCCGCGGACGCAAGAACACTGGCGATCAACGCCACGAACTCGACATCTGTACTCCTGAGGTACTCAAACACCTGCAACGCCGCTTGGGTGAAAATTGTGGACACGAACGGCTACATCACCGCGCCGTCCGGTTATGTGCGCAACAACCTGGGCGTAACCGCCTACATAGTCCCGAACCAGTGGGGGACGGGCCCGGATAGCGTGTACTCCTACATGGTCAGCGACACGACTGGCCAGGTGGCCTTTGCATGTGCAACCGAAACCCGCATGCCATCCACCTATACGGGCGTAGCGACGGTCTGCACAAATCCCGTTTAGCGGTCTTACGTCACTGGGAACCGACCACCCCTCTCTGCCCGGGTTAATGTTTGGGCCACCGTGGCGAGCCCGGCCGACCACCGAGTCCGCCGTCGTGATGGGAGTGCGGTTAGCGATCCGAGTTGGCCCTGTGTTCCCTGCGCCTCCGAACTGGAGGCGTCGCCGAGAAGATCGGCACCGCCAGAGGTCGACCCTCGACACGAATGACCCCGGGGGCAAGGGCGCGCTCGCGCACGAGGCGGGAGGGGTCGCCCTCGGCTGCTGTTGCGCCGCAATGCGACGGTGACGCGACCGGCGAGTCACGCGCGGCAGCGGGCACCGCACCTTGGCCGACAGGTACCTTGGCTTGCGATGTCCGAGTCTGCGCGCTTCCGTCTGAGTGCCCTGGTCAAGCTGGTGGCGGCGATCGCCGTCGCCGGCTTCCTGGTCGCCGCCATGCTGCTGCCGTTCGTGGGCGGGAGCGGGCTCGTCGCCCGCAACTCCTCGACGTTGCTCGACGCGCTCCCGGTCGAGCTGACCAACCAGACGCCGAACGGCAA
>JAOPVN010000213.1 GCA_025966175.1 Modestobacter sp.
CCGGGTGATCGACGGAAACGAGCTACTGAGCAGCCCCTCTTCAGTCATCACCCATGCGCCGATAATCGACATTATGTCAAGTAGCGGAGATGAGGCCGGTCGCGCCATCGGCATGCTGCGCTGCTGCGCTGCTGCAGTTAACTGAGCGACGAGCGCAACGAAGGCGTCAGCCCGTCGCTGGTCCGATGCCCGTGTCAGGACACCGGCCATCGCCTCGCTCATCACCTCCGCCACCACCGCACGACCGAGGGCGCGCATCAAGGGACCCGACTCAGCCGCCCGGCCGCTGTCCATGGCCATCGAACCGTCGCCCCACTCGACGGCCGGGGCGCGGGCCCGATCGTTCCTGGCTACCGCGGCCTTACCCCGCCCGGAGGTGATCGCGCAGAAGGCGCTCGTTCCGGGTGGCCCAGCTCCTCGTGGTGACCACGTGCAGGTGCCTGCGCCGGCCGTCCACGACCCGGCGGCAGAACAGCCGCTCCGGCATCCCCGGAGTCGACGGGCTCAAAGCCGAGCGCGATGAGGGCGTCCCACTCCCCCACGATTTGCGCGAGCGACCGCCCCTCGGCCGTCCGCCCGACGCACCACGCGGTCGAACACCTCCTCGGCAGCCGGTCTACTGGGCACATCACGACCGCGACCAGCCCGGGAGGCACCATGCCCAGCACCGTCCAGCCGATCCTGGTCACCCGGGACCTCGAGCGACTGAGCACCTTCTACCGGTCGCTCTTCGACGCCGTCGAGACCGAACGCGTTCCCGCCGACGGGCCCACCTTCTACGTCGGCCTGCGGATCGGCGAGTGCGATCTGGGCCTGGTGAACGACGGGGAGGCACCGGACGGGCCACAGCGGATGCTGCTGAGCGTCGAGGTGCCGGACGTCGACGGCCTCCTCCCCCGGGTCGCCGCGCTCGGCGGCGTGGTCCCGGGCCCGTCCAACGACATGCCGTGGGGTCAGCGCGTGGCGCACGTGCGCGACCCCGACGGCAACAACGTCAACCTCACCCAGCAGCTCAGCCCGCCGTCCGGCGGACGATGAACGCCGCGACCCCGTCGAAGCACCAGGTCAGGGCGAACCCGAACTCGGCGTCCAGCTCGTCGAACTGCTGAGCGCCGGGAAGCGCGCCGGGGCGACCATCCGGGCCGGGGACGTCGCGTAGCCGGTGCCGAAGGCACTCGGCCACACCGCACTCGGCGGACGCTCACCAGCGGCCGTGTCACCAACCTCGGTGTCCGTACACCTAGCGGTCGCGCCAGCGGCGGCCGTGCAGCCACCACTGCAGCCGCCGGGTCACCCAGGGCAGCAGCAGGAACACCATGATCGGCGTCAGGGTCAGCGTCATCACTGCCACCCGCAGGACGACGTTCGCATCGGCCAGCAGCGCCCCCAGCGTGACCGTGGCCAGCAGGTTCAGCGGGAAGAAGACGAGCCAGATCGTCACCGCCTGCTTCCACCGCGGCGGGGCGGGCGGCGGGGACGACGCCGGGATCTCGGCGGAGGCGTCGACGGGCGCGTCGAACCATCCCTCGATGCCGGTGCGCCGTTCGGTTCGGGTCATCTCGGCGAGCCCCTGCGCCGACCCGAGCCACCAGCGCCGCTCGGAGCTGGCCTCCCAGGCGGCCAGGGTGGTCGATGAGGAGAACCGGCACAGCATGTGCCACTCGTCGGCGCCGTGCCGGGGTCGCACCCAGCCGCCGCCGAGAAAGCCGGGGAAGCCCTCGGCCATGGTCAGGCCGGACCGGATCCAGGCGGTCATCTCCACCGCGTGGGCCGGGTCGGCCCGTCGGGTGAACGAGACGGTCACAGCCAGCTCCGGGGTCTCCGTCGCTGCCGGTACCGCGGCAGTGCTCTTCATCGGTCCAGCATCGCTGCCGGAGATGACGCGGGTGTGTCAGTCGGTCACCCGGCCGGGACGCGCCGGACGGCGACGGCTCCCCCGCTGGTCAGGCCGCAACATCCCGCTCTTCCTTGACGTGACCCAGTGCACATCCTACTGTCCCCATAGTCTGATCGGGACGGTACGTACTGGACGTGTACAAGTGCCGGTCCCGGGACCACGAGCACCGAGGAGACGCGTGGCGAAGCGCGAGAGCTGGCCCGACCACCCCGACCTCCGCGGCTGGCTGAGCCTGCTGAGCGAGCACGGCGACCTCCGGCGACTGGCCGGACCGGTCAGCGGCGACCAGGAGGTCGCCGCCGTCCTGACCAGCTGCGACGGGGCCTCGGCAGTGCTCTTCGACGACGTCGAGGGCGCAGCCTTCCCCCTGATCGGGAACACCACCGCGCGGCGGCGTCACTTCGGCCTGGCCCTGCGCTGCCCGGACGAGGACGTCGTCCGGCGGATCGGGGCGGCGACCGCTGCCCCTGCTCCGCTGGCAGAGGTGCCCCTCCGTGACGCCCCGGTGGCCGAGGTCGAGGAGGACGGGCCCGACCTGCTCTCGGACCTGCCGCTGCCGGTCCAGCACGAGCACGACGGCGGCCGGTACATCACCTCGGCGCTGGTCTGCGCCCTCGATCCGCGCACCGGCCTCACGAACCTGTCGATCAACCGGCTGCAGGTGGCCGGCCCCCGCGAGCTGCGCGCCCTCCTGCTGCCCGGTCGGCTCCGGCAGATCTTCGAGCACCACGAGGCGCGGGGGGAGGACCTGCCGGTCGCCCTGGTCATCGGGGTGGACCCGGTCCTGACCCTCGCCTCGCAGTCCCCGGCCGAGGCCGACAGCGACGACCTCGGGATCGCCAGCGCGCTGCACCCGCGTCCGCTGCAGG
>JAOPVN010000218.1 GCA_025966175.1 Modestobacter sp.
TGCCGACCAACTCCTGGTCGAGCCGGTTCTTGATCAACCGGGCGGTGAGCTTCTTGCCGCTCTTGCCGGAGATCGGCGAGGTGTTGATCCCGATGGTGATCGAGATCGACGGCTCGTCGACGGTCAGCGGCGGCAGCGGACGCGGGTCGTTCGGGTCGGCGAGCGTGTCGCCGATCATGATGTCCTCGATGCCGGCGATGGCGACCAGGTCACCCGGGCCGGCGCTGTCGGCCTGGGTGCGGTCCAGGCCCTCGGTCATCAGCAGCTCGGTGATCTTGACCCGCTGGATGGTGCCGTCGACCTTGCACCAGGCGACCTGCTGGCCGCGCTTCATCTCCCCGGAGTGGATGCGCAGCAGCGCCAGCCGGCCGAGGAACGGCGAGGCGTCGAGGTTGGGGACCTGCGCGCGCAGCGGCTCCTCGGCGTCGTAGGTCGGCGCCGGGATGGTGTCCAGCAGCGTCTGGACCAGCGGCTGCAGGTCCGGGCTGTCCGGGCTGGTGCCGTCGGCGGGCCGGTTCAGCGAGGCCTGGCCGGTCTTGCCCTGGACGTAGACGATCGGGAACTCCAGCGCGTCGACGTCCGAGCCGGCGTCCTCGAGCAGCTCCATGAACAGCTCGTAGGTCTCGTCGACGACCTCGGCGATGCGCGCGTCGGACCGGTCGGTCTTGTTGACCGCGAGGATGACGGGCATCCCCTTGGCCAGCGCCTTGCGCAGCACGAAGCGGGTCTGCGGCAGCGGGCCCTCGGAGGCGTCGACGAGCAGCACGACGCCGTCGACCATGGACAGGCCGCGCTCGACCTCGCCGCCGAAGTCGGCGTGGCCGGGCGTGTCGACGATGTTGACGACGACGGGGTTGCCGTCCTTGTCAGCGAGCCGGATGGCGGTGTTCTTGGCGAGAATGGTGATACCGCGCTCGCGCTCCAGGTCCATGGAGTCCATGACCCGGTCCTGCGTCGAGTCGTTGTCGGTCCCCTCACCCTTGGCCCGGTGCAGCGCGCCGGACTGGCGGAGCAGAGCGTCGACCAGGGTCGTCTTGCCGTGGTCGACGTGGGCGATGATCGCCACGTTGCGCAGGTCGTTCCGGGTGGGCATGCGGAGAGGCACCTCAGGGAGTCGCGTGGGGGTCTGCGCGCTTCAGCGCACGTCAGAGGTAACGGCGTGGGTGGCCGAGACCTTCCCATGGTAGGCGACTGAGCGGGTTCCTCCGACCGGCTGTGACCCGTCTGCCATTCAGACGGCCGGCGACGGGCGGTCCGCGACCGCCCAGGACAGCGCCGCGGCGGCCGCCGTGACCAGCCCGACGGCCAGCCAGGACGGCCAGCCGACGCCCAGCGCGAGGACGTGTGCGAGCACGAAGGCGGCCACGTAGGCCACCCCCAGGGCGAGCGCCACGGCCAGCCCGCGACGGCGGTACCAGAGCCAGCCGGCCGCCAGACCGCCCGCGGCGAAGACCACTCCGCCGATCGCCCGCACGCCGGTGCCCTGAGCCACGCCGAAGCCTGCGGCCAGCCCGACGGCGACCGCGGCGGCCGAGGGGAAGCGGGTCTGGACGCGGGCGAGGGTGGAGGTCGACATGTGCCGATTGTCCCCCACCCGCCGACCCGCCCTCACTGCTGCGCCGCGGTCACCGCGGCGGTCAGGCCGTCCGGGGTCAGGTCATCGAGCTTCGTGCCGTCCACGAACACCGTCGGGGTGCCGGTCACGCCGTCCTTGCTCGCCTGGTCCTCGGCCTGCGCCACCCAGTCGCCGTAGACCAGGTCGCGGATGCCCTGCTCCACCGCCGCGCCGGTGGCGCCGGCCTGGGCCGCGTACGCGATCAGCTGGTCGTCGGTCAGCCCACTGCCGCCTTCGGTGGGCTGGTTGGCGAAGAGCAGGTCGTGGAAGGTCTTGTAGGCCTCCGGGCCGGCCGCGTTGGTCACGACCGCCGCGGCGTTCAGTGCCCGGGTCGAGTACTGGCCGTTCTGGGCGGTGTTGAGGAACGCCATGCCGTGGTAGTGCACCTGCACGGTGCCGGCGGTCACCAGGCCGTTGATGGTGCTGCCGGTCGAGTCCTCCAGCGCCTTGCAGTTGGGGCACTGGAAGTCCTCGTAGAGATCGAGGGTCACCGGGGCGTCGGCCGAGCCGACCGCGAAGACGTAGCCGTTGCCGGTGGTGTTGGCGGGCGCGGCGGCGCCGGCCGAGGCCGACGTCCGGTGGGTCTGGACGACGACCACCGCGACCAGGACGACGATCAGCACGATTCCGGCGACCACCCCGCCGATCACGGTGCGGCGGCGTCGCTCGGCGGCCGCCCGGGCCGCGGCCTCGGCGGTGCGCTTGGCGGCGATCCGCTGCCGGGCGGCAGCGCGCTTGGACTCACCGGACATGTGCGAACTCCGTCTCTGCGTACGTCGTGTCGGGACGGCCGCCGAGGGCGAGCCGGGACGCCGGCCAGCGGGCCAGGGCGAGGGCGACGAGCAGCAGCCCGACGTCGCGGGCCACCTCGCCGGGATAGGCGGTCCGACCCGCAGCGACCTGCCCGCCGCCGCCGAAGCAGCCGCAGTCGATCTGCAGGCCCCGCGCCCAGGCCGAGCCGACGGCGGCCAGGAAGACGACCATGAGCACCGCCGAGGCGATCGCCGCCGTCCGCACGAACACCCCGGCCAGCAGGGCCAGACCGATCGCGATCTCGACCACCGGCAGCCCGAAGGCGATCGGGCCGACCAGCGCCTCGGACAGCAGTCGGTAGGCGCGGACGGCCCGGACGGCGGCGGCGGGATCAGGGAGCTTCAGCGCACCGGCGACGACGAGGACCACACCGAGCACCAGCCGGGCGGCCGTCGCCGCCCAGGGCCGGGTCCAGGTCACGAGGGAACTGTCCCGCGGGCAGCTGTTCCAGTTCCCGCGAACCGGCTGGGAGTTGGCTGGCAGTTGCTGGCACGACCCCGGTGACACACCGCCGACCACCGTGTGGTACTAGACGGAACAGGACCGGACTCCACAGCCCGCGCGCCCGACCGATACCCGGGCATGACCACTCCCCCGGCGCGCGAGGCCACCGTCGACGTCGCGCCCGACGAGCCCACTCCCCGCATCCCCCGCGGGGTCCGCCTGGACGAGGCCGGCTTCGCACCCCGGCACCGGATCCTCAGCGTCATCCTGTTGCTGAACCTGCCGGTGCTGATCGGCATCGCCACCGTGCGCGGGGCGGACCATCCCGGCGTCCTCTACACCGAGCTCGCCGCGATCGCGGCGGCCCTGGCGCTCGGCCGGGTGCTGCGCTCCCAGGTCTCCCGGGCCACCGCCGTGGCCGTCGGTCTGATGGTGGGCGCCGGCTCGCTGGTGCACGTGGGTGGCGGGCTCACCGACCTGCACATCTGGTTCTACGCGATCCTGGCACTCGTCGCGCTCTACCAGATGTGGACCCCGTTCGTGGCCGCCGTGGCCTTCGTCGCGGTGCACCACATCGGGATGAGCCTCTGGATGCCGATGATGATCTTCTCGACACCGCAGGCGATGGCCCAGCCCATCCTGTTCTCGCTGCTGCACGCCGTCTTCCTGCTCGCCGAGGCGACCTTCCTGGCCTACGGCTGGAAGTTCACCGAGGACGCCGAGCGGGGCCGCCGCGGCCAGGAGCGACTGGCGGCGGTGCAGCGGGCCGAGCAGGAGCAGGCCGAGCAGGACCTGGCCAACGAGCGGGCCCGGGTCATCGAGGCGGAGGCGACCCGGTTGCGTGCCCGCGAGGGGCGGGCCGCCGTGCTGCAGCAGCGCGTGGTCGAGCTGCAGGGCGCGGGGACCCGGCTGGACGAGAACGTCGCGACGGCGACCTCGGTGATGGAGGGCCTGCGCGTCGCCATCACCGAGATCTCCGGGGCCGCCAGTCGGGCGTCGAGCACCGCCCAGCACGCCGACAGCGAGTCGCGGCAGAGCGCCGGCACGGTGGAGCGACTGACCGCCACCATGGGCGACATCGACCAGATCGCGGCGAGCATCTCCGCGATCGCCGACCAGACGAACCTGCTCGCGCTCAACGCGACGATCGAGTCCGCCCGCGCCGGCGACGCGGGCCGGGGGTTCGCCGTGGTCGCCGGCGAGGTCAAGGACCTCGCCCTGGAGACGGCGAAGGCCACCGAGCGGATCCGCCGGGTCGTCGACACCGTCCGCGGCGACGTCAGTGCGACGGGCGCCGCGCTGGCCACCATCCAGCGGGTCATCGGCGAGGTCGTGGACGCGCAGGACACCATCGCGTCCGCCGTGGAGGAACAGACCGCGGCGACCGCCCAGGCCCAGGAGGCCATCTCGGGGGCGTCGAGGGAGGCCGCCCGGATGGCCCGAGATCTGCAGCAGATCGCCGTCGCGGACTGAGCGGCCGCCGCTGAGGACCGCTGTCGATGCCCAGGTCGCCGCCCGAGTTGTGACCCAGGGCACGCGGACCCAGCATTACGGGCGGTACCGTTCCCCTGCCGAGCCCGGGCCTCTGAACGGTGCGAGGAGAGAGCCGATGAGCCAGTTCGAGGAGCGGCCGCGATCGGCGGTCGAGGGTTCGTGGCGGGCGCGGGCGACCGAGGCGCTGGCCTCGATCAGCGAGGCGGTCTACTCCCTCGACCGCGAGGACCGGTTCACCTGGGTCAACACCGCCGCCGAGCGGCTGCTCGAGCGGCCGGCCCGCGAGCTCATCGGCCGGAAGGTGTGGGACGAGTTCCCCGACCTGCTGAACTCGCCGCTGGCCAAGGCCTACAGCAGCGCGCGGGCGACCCGCGAGGCGCAGCACCTGGAGTTCTTCTACGACCCACTGGACCGGTGGTTCGAGGTCCGCACCTATCCCAACCTCGAGGACCTGGTCGTCTTCTTCCGGGACGTGCACGAACGGCGCACCCTCGACGAGGAGCGGGCAGCGGAGTCCTCCCTGATCCGGGCGGTGCTCAACGCACTACCGGCCCGCACCGCCATCCTCGACGGCGACGGCACCATCCTGACCACCAACGCGGCGTGGGCGGCCGGCACGGCGTCGGAGGGGCGGCCGTTCGCCAGCCGCGCGGGCGCCAACTACCTGGATGCCTGCCGGGCAGCGGCGGCGGCCGGCGAACCGGACGCCCAGACGGCGGTCGTCGGGCTGGAGGCGGTGCTCGCCCGGCGCCAGCCGTCGTTCTCCCTCGACTACCCCTCGACGCCGGCCCACGACCGGAGCAGGGCTCCCACCTGGTGGCACATGCAGGCCTTCCCGGTGGACGACGGACCGCGCGTCGTCGTCACGCACTACGACATCACCGACCGGGTGACCGCCGAACAGCGGGCGGCCTGGCAGGCCCGGCACGACCACCTCACCAACCTGCCCAACCGGGCCGCCCTGCACGAGGTGCTCGCCGCGGCGCTGGCGGAGGACGACGGGGGTCAGGTGACCGTCCTCTACATGGACGTCGACGGCTTCAAACAGGTCAACGACTCTCTCGGGCACGACGCCGGTGACCTGCTGCTGCGCGAGCTCGCCTCCCGACTGTCCCACCGGACCCGCCCGACCGACGTGGTCGGCCGCCTGGGCGGCGACGAGTTCGTGGTGGTCGCCCGCGACTGCGACGCCTCGGGCGGGGAGGCGCTGGCCCGGCGGTTCCGCTCCGTCTTCGACGAGCCCTTCGAGCTGGCCGGCACGCGGCTGCCCCTGACGGTCAGCGTCGGCATCGCCAGCTCCGACCCGGCCCATTCCCGGCCCGAGGACCTGCTCCGCGACGCCGATGCCGCGATGTACGCCGCGAAGGCCAGTGGACCCAACAACCACCTGCGCTTCACCCCGGCCCTGCGCACGGAGCTGGAGGACAGGTGGCAGATCGCCAGCCGGCTGCGGGACGCCGCCGGACTCGACCAGCTGGTCGTGCACTGGCAACCCGTGGTGCACCTGCCCAGCGGTGAGGTGACCGGGTGCGAGGCGCTGCTGCGGTGGAACCACCCCCATCGGGGACTGGTCGGCCCCGCGGAGTTCATCCCGATCGCGGAGGAGAACCGGCTGATCGTGCCGATCACCCGGTGGCTGCTCCAGGCCACGCTCGCCCAGGCCGCGGTGTGGGCGGGAGAGGGGCTCGAGCTGGCGATCGCGGTCAACATCAGCGCCGTGCACCTCTCCTCCGGCACGCTGGTCGACGACGTGCTCGGGGCGCTGGCCGACAACGGGCTCGAGGCCGGGTGCCTGATGCTCGAGCTGACCGAGACGGCCGTCGCCCGCAACCCCGACCAGGCGGCGGAGCAGTTCTCGGCGCTGCGGGCACACGGTGCCCGGATCGCCATCGACGACTTCGGGACCGGCTACAGCTCACTGTCGGCGGTGGCCTCGCTGCCGGCCGACGTGCTGAAGGTGGACCGCGCCCTGGTGGCGGGGCCGGTGCCGGCATGCGCCACGGGTCCGGAGACGGTCCTCGGCGTGGTGACCGCACTCGGCTCGGCCCTGCACATGCAGGTGCTCGCCGAGGGGGTCGAGACCCCGGCGCAGCTGGCGCTGGTCCGCCGGGTGGGGTGCACCTACGCCCAGGGCCACCACCTGTCCCCGCCACTGCCGGCCGAGCAGATCAGCGCGCTGCTCGCCGAGGGCCGGCGGCAGACCGGCCGCCAGCAGCTCCCGACCACCCGCTGAACGGAGAAGAGCTCCCACCCGTGGGGTGGGAGCTCTTCTCAGACAGTGCTGTGGGTGGATCAGGCGGAGCGGAGCACGCCCTCGATCTCGAGCTCGACGGTGATCTTGTCGCCGACGACGACCCCGCCGCCGTCCATCGGCATGTCGATGTCCACGCCGAACTCCTTGCGGGAGATCTCGGTCTTGCCGGAGAAGCCGGCGCGCGTGCCGCCGTAGGCGTCCGGGCCGAAGCCGTTGAGCTCCAGCTTCAGGGTGATCGGCTTGGTGATGCCCTTGATCGTGAGGTCACCCTCGACGACCCAGTCCTCACCGTGGTTGCGCACGCCGGTGGAGCGGAAGCTCATCACGGTGTGGCTGCCGACGTCGAAGAAGTCGGCGGACTTGATGTGGGCGTCCCGCTGCTCCTGCCGGGTGTCGATCGAGTCCATGTCGATGGTCGCGGTGACCGACGACTGCGACGGGTCCTCGGCGGTGACGATCTCGCCGGAGAACTCACGGAAGTAGACGCGGACCTTGCTGACCATCATGTGGCGGACCGAGAAGCCCACGGTCGAGTGGGTGGCGTCGATGTCCCACGTGCCGACGACGTAGCCGGGGATCTGAGTGGTGCTTGCCATGCTGATCTCCAAGTGGTTGAGCGTTTGACTGCCTGCGTCGATCGTAGCGTAGTTGAAGACTTGAGTATTCCGCTAGTACCCTTCCTGACATGACCAGTGACGCGTCGGCCACAGCCCGGACGGCGGGCGACCACCCGGCTCCGACGGCGGGTGTTCCGGGCACGCCCCGGTGGCTCGATGCCGAGGAGCAGCGCGCCTGGCGTGCCTACATGAACAGCTGGATGCTGCTCGATGACCGGCTCGACCGCGACCTCACCCGGCAGACCGGCATGTCGCACGCCTATTACGAAATCCTCGTCCAGCTCTCGGAGACCGAGGGCCGGGCGCTGCGGATGAGCGAGCTGGCCGAGCGCTGCCTGTCCTCACGCAGCCGACTCTCCCACGCGGTCTCCCGCCTGGAGGAGCGTGGCTGGGTGCGCCGACAGGTCTGCGCCGAGGACGGCCGCGGCCAGCTCGCCGTCCTCACCGACGCGGGCTTCGCCGCGCTCGAGGAGGCTGCGCCGGTGCACGTGGAGAGCGTGCGCACGCACCTGTTCGACCAGCTCACCCCCGCGCAGGTCGCCGCGATGCGGGACATCGGCGAGACCCTGCTCCGGCACCTGAACGCCCCGGCGCCGCCTCACGCGTAGATGGGTCGGTCTGCCGATGGACGTCCCTCAGGTGAGGCGTTGCACTGACCCCGGGGTGACGCACCAGCGACCTGCGGTCGATGCCTGCTGGCTGACTGCCCACCGACGTCCTCGGGGACAGCATGCCCGCGATGCGGATCCAGCACGCCGTGCGCACCAGCCTGTGGCTGGTCCCCGTGCTCTGCCTCCTGGCCGGCGTGGTCCTCCTGTCGGTCACGCTCGCGATCGACCGCGCCACGGACTACACGCTGGTCTCGCAGACCGTCACCGGGACCCCGTCCGACGCGCAGACGATCCTGTCCACCGTCGCTTCGGCGATGGCCTCGATGACCAGCCTGGTGCTCACGGTCACCCTCGTCGCGGTCCAGCTGGCGATGGGGCAGTTCTCCCCCCGGATCGTGGGCGCCCTGCTCACCGACCGGTTCAGTCAGTTCTCGATCGGGCTGTTCGCCACGACGTTCGTGGTGACCGTCGGCACGCTGCGGGAGATTCGCGGCTCGGACGCCGGGACGGTGCCCGGACTGACGATCCTGCTCGCCTACCTGCTGGTGGCCGCCAGCGTCGTGATGCTCATCCTCTTCGTGCACCACGCCGGGCAGGGCCTGCGCGTCGCCGGCCTGATCGACCTGGTCGGGGACCGCACCCGCATGCTCATCGCGCTGAAGGCCGACCTGCTCGTCGAGGTCGACACCGAGGCGGACCCGGACGTGGTGACCACCCAGGCACCGGGCAACCTGATCCGGGTCGACCGCCCGGCGCTCGTCGCGGCGGCCCGGAGAGCAGACTGCGTGCTGGAGCTGGTCCCCGTCGTCGGCGACTTCGTGGTCGGCGGGTCCGCCCTGTTCCGCGTGCACCCTGGGCCCACGGCGGCCGACGACGACGAGCCGGCCGCGCGCCTGGACCCCCGGGAGCTCGTGCGTCTGGTGCTGCTCGGCCCGGAACGGGTGCACACCGAGGACCTGCCGTTCGGCCTGCGGAAGCTGGTGGACATCGCGGAACGGTCCATCGCCCAGCCGTTCAACGACCCCACCACCGCGGTCCAGGCCGTGCACCGCCTGCACGACCTGCTGCGCCAGCTGGCGCCCCAGCCGCTGCCCACCGGCCAGCACCGGGACGAGGACGGCGTCCTGCGGCTGGTCGAACGGACACTCAACTGGAACGGCTACGTCCGGCTGGCGTTCGACGAGATCCGGCTGGCCGGCGCGAGTGCCCCCCAGATCACCCGGCGACTGTGCGCGGCCCTCGAGGACCTGAAGGCGATCGCCCCGCCCGATCGCCAGGCGCCGCTGGACCGGCAGCTCCGGCTGCTCACCGCCGCCGTCCACCGCCACTACGAGGACGAGGAGGAGGCCGTCGCCGCCCTCACCCCCGACACCGAGGGCATCGGGTCCGGCGCCGACGTGACCACGCCGGTGACCGTGCACCCCCCTCCCGCTTTCGGCGCCGAAAGCGAGGCGGTTCGCCCCACTTTCGGCGCCGAAAGCGAGGAGATCAGGTGAGGCCGAGCTCCCGGAAGTACTTGTCCGGGGTGATCGGCAGGTCGCGGATCCGCAGGCCGGTGGCGTGCCAGTACCCGTTGGCGACGGCGGCCGCGGCACCGGTGATGCCGATCTCGCCGATCCCCTTCAGGCCCAGCTCGTTGACCAGCGGGTCCTCCTCGTCCAGCCAGCTGATGTCGATCTCGCCGATGTCGGCGTTGGTCGCGATGTGGTACTCGGCCAGGTCGTGGTTGGCGTAGTGCCCGAACGTCTCGTCCTGCACCGACTCCTCG
>JAOPVN010000230.1 GCA_025966175.1 Modestobacter sp.
CGGTGCCGTGATGCGGATCTGCCGGGAGGCCGCCTGGGAGGTCGACGCGGCGCTGCGGCCGGAAGGGAAGGCCGGCAGCCTGGTGCGCACCACCGCCGGGCTGGCCCTGGCCGTCGCCGAGCAGCCGGCCGACGCGACCCCCTGCCGGCTGGCGGTCATCGCCTTGGGGAAGACCGGCGGCCGGGAGCTGAACTACGTCAGCGACGTCGACGTCGTCTTCGTCGCCGAGCCGCTGAATCCCGGCGAGGACGACGCCGCGGCCCTGGCCAGCGCCACCCGGGTGGCCGGAGCCCTGATGCGGATCTGCGGCCAGGCGGCCTGGGAGGTCGACGCGGCGTTGCGGCCGGAGGGCAGGGCCGGCGTCCTGGTCCGGTCGCTCGCCGGGCACCGCGCCTACTACGAGCAGTGGGCCAGCACCTGGGAGTTCCAGGCGCTGCTGAAGATGCGCCCGGTCGCCGGGGACCCGTCGCTCGGCCGGGAGTACGTCGACGCGCTGTGGCCGCTGGTCTGGAAGGCCGGCGACCGGACCGGCTTCGTCGCCGAGATCCAGGCCATGCGCCGCCGCGTGGAGCAGAACATCCCGGCCGGCCAGGCCGACCGCGAGCTGAAGCTGGGCCGCGGCGGGCTCCGCGACGTGGAGTTCAGCGTGCAGCTGCTGCAACTGGTGCACGGCCGCGCCGACGTCTCGCTGCGGGTGGGTGGCACGATCCCGGCGCTGACCGTGCTGGGGGCCGGCGGGTACATCAGCCGGGACGACGCCGCGACGCTGGTCGCCTCCTACCGGTTCCTGCGCACCGTGGAGCACCGGCTGCAGCTGCTGCGGCTGCGGCGCACCCACCTGCTGCCGGTCGCCGGTGACCAGCTGCGCTGGCTGGCCCGCTCGTTGGGCTACAAGCCCGACAGCCGGGGCGACTCCGTCGACGTGCTGCGCGCCGAGCTGGCGCTGCACACCCGGGTGGTCCGCCGGCTGCACGAGAAGCTCTTCTACCGGCCGCTGCTGTCCTCGGTGGCCCGGGTACCCGGCGAGCAGCTGGCGCTGGGGTCGAAGGCGGCGGGTGCGTGGCTGCGGGCGCTGGGGTTCGCCGACCCCGACGGTGCGCTGCGGCACCTGACCGCGCTGACCGGGGGGCTGAGCCGTTCGGCGTCGATGCAGCGCTACCTGCTGCCGGTGCTGCTGCAGTCCTTCGCCTCCTGCGCCGACCCCGACGCGGGGCTGCTGGCCTACCGCCGGGTCAGCGAGGCGCTCGGCAACGACCAGTGGTTCCTGCGGCTGCTGCGCGACGAAGGGCAGGCCGCCGAGCGGCTGGCCGTGCTGCTGGGCTCCAGCCAGTACGTCGCCGGGCTGCTGACCCGCACGCCCGAGGCGATGCGGATCCTCGCCGACGACGCCCAGCTCGAGCCGCGCAGCGCCGAGGCGCTGACCTCGGCGTGGCGGCAGGCGGTGGCCCGGGCCGGGGACGCCTCGGCCGGGGTGCAGGTGCTGCGCTCGCTGCGGCGCCAGGAGCTGCTCCGGATCGCCTGCGCCGACCTGCTCGGCCGGCTGGACGTGCTGCGCGTCGGTCAGGCGCTGCACGACGTCGCCGTGGCCACGCTGCGCGCGGGCCTGGACGCCGCGGTGCGCAGCTGGGCCGCCGACGTCGGGATGGCCGTCGAGGACGTCCCGGTGGACATCGCCGTCATCGGCATGGGCCGACTGGGCGGGGCGGAGATGGGCTACGGCTCGGACGCCGACGTCCTGTTCGTGCACCGGGTGCGGTCCGTGGGGGACGGCGGGTCGGGGGGAGACGCCGCCGACGAGTCCCGGGCGGCGCACGCGGCCAACGCCGTGGCCCACGCGCTGCGCCGGCTGCTGGGCGAACCGGCGCCGGACCCGGCGTTCGAGGTCGACGCGAATCTGCGCCCCGAGGGCCGGCAGGGGGCGTTGTCGCGCAGCCTGTCCGCCTTCGCCGAGTACTACCAGCGCTGGGTGTCGACCTGGGAGGTGCAGGCGCTGCTGCGCGCCGAGCCGGTGGCCGGCGACGAACAGCTGGGCAGGGAGTTCATCGCCCTGATCGACCCGCTGCGCTACCCGGGCGCGGGGCTGTCGGCCGACCAGATCGCCGAGATCCGCCGGATCAAGGCCCGGGTCGACAGCGAGCGGCTGCCCCGCGGCGCCGATCCGGCCACGCACACCAAGCTCGGCCGGGGCGGCCTGGCCGACGTCGAGTGGACCGTGCAGCTGCTGCAGCTCGAGCACGCCGCCGCCCATCCCGAGCTGCGGGTGACCTCCACGATCACCGCGCTGGGCGCGCTGGGGAACGTCGGGCTGCTGGACGCCGAGCAGGTCAACGCGCTGCAGTCCGCCTGGGAACTCGCCAGCCGGGCCCGCAACGCGGTGTTCCTGGTGCGCGGGCGCCCCGGTGACCAGCTGCCCCGGCAGGGTCTGGAGCTCAACGGGGTGGCCCGGGCCTGCGGGTACGGGGCCGACATCGACGCCGGGGAGTTCCTCGACGACTACCGGCGGATCACCCGCCGTGCCCGCTCGGTGGTCGAGCAGGTCTTCTACGGCCGCTCCGAGGAGGCCTGAGGGTGGACCCGGACGGGGCGCCGGGGTTGAGCTCGCCCGCCACCGGGCACGATGACCCGGTGCCCCCGACCCGGCCTGCTCAGCTCACGGCTGCCCAGCTCCCCGCTGCCCAGAGCCACGCTGCCCAGCTCCCCGCTGCCGACGACGTGACCGACGAGCGCGTGCGGAACCTGCCCCCGGCCGACGAGCCGACCGCCACCATCACGCCCTACCGGGACGGCCCCCTCCTCGTGCGGGGGGACTTCCGGCTGATCGACACCGACGGCAGCGAGATCGACCCGGGCCGCAAGACGGTCGCGCTGTGCCGCTGCGGCAAGTCCGGCATCAAGCCGTTCTGCGACGGCACGCACAAGCGAGCCGACTTCCACTCCGGCAGCGCCCCCTCACGCCCGCGGCCGGCGGCCCAGATCTTCCGTGAGGCCGGCCGGGACGCCGACAGCGGCCACCGACCGCCTGCCTGACTCCGGCGGCAGCGCTCAGGCGGCGAGGGCCGCCTCGCCGCGCAGGCCGGTCCGGCCGGCCTCCCAGGCGTCGAGCAGGTGGACGGCGGTCAGGCCGTCCAGCGCCAGCGAGCACTGCGCACCGAAGAGGACGTCGGCGGCCAGCGACGGGTCCTCCGCCACCAGGGACCCGCACATGTCGACCGAGGCGATCTGCTCGTGGACGGCGTCGGCCTCCACGTGCTCGTCGTAGAAGACCGTGGTGCCCTCGCCGAACCCGAGCCGGCGCAGCCCCGTGGAGTACCGCCGGCTGGGCTCCGACGAGGTCATCTCCACCGCGGCCAGGTGCCCGAGGCAGGCGCCGCGCCACCGGCGGTGCAGGCCGAACAGCGACATCGTGTTCACCGAGGTGAACGCGACCGCGGGGGCGTCGTCCCACAGCGCCCCGTAGCCGGTGTCCAGGTCGAGGTCGCGCATCATCCCGGCGAACAGTTGGCTGTGCATGCGCTCGGCCGAGCCGCCGCCGTACTCGTCGGCCTGGATCTCCACCATCGCGGCCTTGGCGCGGCCGGCCAGCCGCGGGATCGCCCAGGTGTGCGGGTCGCCCTCCTTGAGGTGGTAGACCGACCGCACGGTGAGGTACTCGCGCCAGTGCTCGAGCGTCCCCTGCCGGGCCAGGTACCGGGACAACGAGGGGCCGTCGTCGGCGGCGATCACCGCGGTGAGCTGCTGGTCGACCGGTTCGTCGGTCACCTCCACCGGGCTCACCAGCGCCTGCAGCGCGGCCAGGTGCCGCGCCTCCAGGACTCCGCGCAGCCGGAGCAGCTCCGGGTCCCACTCCCAGGCGTCGTCCACGCCGTCGAAGCCCCGGTAGTGCAGCTCGTAGCAGATCGCCAGGCTCAGCTGCAGGTCGTCGTCGGTCAGCGGGTCGGTCGCTGCGGCGGCCAGCGTCTCGGCGGTCGCCAGGGTGCTCGGGCCGAGTGTCCGGCCGTCGGTGAGGTCCGCGCACAGTGCGGCGCTGAGCGGGCCCCGTGGCTTGGGAAGGCGCATGGGAGTGATCATGCCCAGGAAGTCGACGTCCGGAACCTCCCGGACGGGTGACCTGCGGCCCAACGCGGCGCGCCCCCCACCCGGCCGGGTGGAGGCCGCGGAGCGGAACGGGTCAGCCGTGCCGCTCGAAGGCGGTGGCCATCCGGGCCTGCTCCTCCAGCACCTCACCGATGCGGGTCTGGACGACGTCGAGCTGGCCGATGATCTCCCCGGTCGTGTGGATCCCGGAGGCGACGGCCTTGCTGCTGGCCTGGATGCCGGCGATCTGGTCCGAGACCCGCTGGGTGGCGTTGGCCGTCTCCCGGGCCAGGTCCTTGACCTCGCTGGCCACGACCGCGAAGCCCTTGCCCAGCACGCCGGCGCGGGCGGCCTCGATGGTGGCGTTGAGGGCGAGCAGGTTGGTCTGGTCGGCGATGCCGGAGATGATCCGGATGACCTCGCCGACCGCGGCCGACGCCTCGTCCAGCGCCTCGACCTCGTCGGTCATGGTCGAGGCCTGGCTCACCGCGCTCTCGGCCACTCGCCCGGCGTCGTTGGCGGCCTCGCGCAGCCGGGCGACGGTGTCCAGCAATTCGCGCGCGTTGTCCGAGGACTCCTCGGTGCGGCGGAGCACGTCCAGCCGCTGGGAGACCAGCTGCTGCACGTTGCGCAGCGCCGAGGCGCGGGAGTCCGACAGCTCGATGGTCTCGGTGAGGAAGAAGTCCATCGTGCCGATCACCCGGCCGCCGACGATGAGGGGGAAGCAGACGCCGGACTTGACCCCGGCGCGCTGGGCGGCCGGCGCCCGCACACAGTCGGTCATCTCGCCGATGTCCTTGACGAAGAACAGGTCCCGGTTCTGCCAGGCCCGGCCGGAGAAGCCCACGCCCTCGGCGAAGCTGGCGGTGAGGGTGACCTTGCGGAACTCCTCACCGGCCGAGCCGGACTCCTGCTGGAACCGCAGCACGTTGGCCGACTCGTCCAGGGCCCAGTAGGAGCCGTAGGCCCAGCCGAATGCCTCGCGCACGGTGTCCAGCGCGATATGCAGCGCCGACTGCCGGTCGCTGGCGGCGCCCACCTCGGTGACGACGGTGGTCACCGCGACCCGGTCGTCGAGGGTCTCCTGCAGCTGAGCCGTCGCCAGTGCCGCCCTGCGGGCGTGGCCGAGCACGCGGCCCAGCGAGTCCCACTTGCTCTGCCGGGCGCCGAGGAAGGGCAGCTCACCGTCGGTGTAGTACTCGTAGAGCGCGGTCACCCGGCCGTCCTCGACCAGCGGCAGGACGCAGCCGCTGGTCGCCCCGGCCGACAGCGCGCCGCCCCAGCGCAGACAGGTGCGGGGATCGGACTCCGCGTCGAGGACCAGCGCCTGCTTGGTGCGGATGGCCTCGCCGCCGAAGCCGTCCCTGGCGGTGATCCGGTCGACGTGGCCACCGGGGCCCGTGGCCATGGCCCCGGCCATCGGCCCGAACTGGCCGCCCAGGTGGAAGGTGCCGTCGTCAGTGACGAGCCAGACCGCGCCATAGCCGATCTGCAGCTCCCGGACCAGGGTCTCGGTGATGACGTGGTGGGCGTGGGACTCGTTGGTCACGCCGCGGTCGAGCTGGTCGATGACGGCTTCCACGGCCTCGACGTCGCGGGGCATCTGCAGCGGCACCGCCCTGGTCGCCGCCTGGCTGCTGGTGCGCCGCCTCATCCATGTCCTCCATCGCCGAGACCCCGCCGGCCGGCGACGTACCGCCGGCCCGAGTCGGGTGGCTGCGGCGCCGAGCTTCGGACGTCGCAGTTCCTGAACGTCATCGGCACGCTCCTGTGTGGAGTTGAGCCGGGCGATCGTGTCGTGCACTACCCATTCCTCGGCGCCGGGCACGCTCCCTCATCGCCCGGCCGGGTGATCCAGGTCGTTGCACGCGTCAATCGATCACGGCTGGGTAGTCGCAGGTCCTTCACGCAGGAGGAACACATGACGACCGCACCCGCGGTTCCGGCGGGCGGCAGCATCCGCAGCCTCATCCCGGCCCGCATCGACCGGCTGCCCTGGTCCCCGTTCCACACCCGGATGGTCATCGCGCTGGGTGTCGCGTGGATCCTCGACGGGCTCGAGATCACCGTCGCCAGTGCGGTGGTGGACAAGCTGACCCAGCCCGACACGCTCAACCTGTCGTCCACGCAGGCTGGGCTCATCGCGACGGTCTACCTGCTCGGCGAGGTGGTCGGCGCGCTCTTCTTCGGCCGGCTGTCGGACAAGCTGGGCCGCAAGCGGCTCTTCGTCATCACCCTCGCCGTCTACCTGATCGGCAGCGGGCTCACAGCGTTCACGCTCGGCAACGGCGCGGCCTGGGTGGGCTTCCTCTACCTGACCCGGTTCATCAGCGGGATGGGCATCGGCGGTGAGTACGCGGCGATCAACTCGGCGATCGACGAGCTGATCCCGGCGCGGTACCGCGGCCGGGTCGACATCGCCGTCAACGGCACCTACTGGGCCGGCGCGATCATCGGCACGCTCGGCACGTACATCTTCCTGAACCAGTTGGACCCCGGCATCGGCTGGCGGATCGCGTTCCTGCTCGGCCCGGTCCTCGGCCTGGTGATCATCTTCGTCCGGCGGCACCTGCCGGAGAGCCCGCGGTGGCAGGTGATGCACGGCTACGAGGCCGAGGCCGAGAAGACGATCACCTACATCGAGCACGAGGTCGAGCACGGCGGCCGCACGCTGGAGCCGGTCGACGACAACCGGGCGATCGAGC
>JAOPVN010000237.1 GCA_025966175.1 Modestobacter sp.
TCGTCCACCACCTGTTCGCCGAGATCGGCCCGCGCTACGAGAACCGCCCCGGTGGCTACACGCGCATCGTCAAGGTCGGTCCCCGCAAGGGCGACAACGCGCCGATGGCCATCATCGAGCTGGTCGATGGCCTGACCGTGGCCCAGCAGGCCGTCGGCGAGGCCGAGCGCGCCCGTGGCACCCGCTTCGCCGCCGGTGCCGGCTCCGCTGCCGCCGCCGGTGAGGTCACCGCCGACGAGGTCGCGCTCGCCGAGGCCGACGAGGACGTCACCACCGGCCCGGGCGGGGACACCAGCCCGGCCGTCGTCGCCGGCGCCGAGGGGGTCGAGGAGGCCGAGGAGATCGTCGCCGACGTCTTCAACCCCGACGGTGAGCGGCAGGACGACGCCGACGTCACCCCGGAGCCGACCGCGGAGAACCTGGCCGTCGTCGACGACCCGACCCTCTCCCCGGACGTGGCCGCTGCGGCCGCCGCCGAGGTCGAGGCCGCGGAGCTGAGCGACGCCGCGACCGCGGGCGTCGACGCTCCCGGTGGCGAGCCCGCCGCCGACCCGAAGTGACCCTGACCGTCTCCTGACGGTCCGCACCATGCAGCACCTGTACGTCGTCGAGCCCGCCACCGACACCGGTGGCGGGCTCGTTCGCATCCGGCTGGAGATCTCCTACGACGGGACCGCGCTGCACGGCTGGGCTCGTCAGCCCGGCCTGCGCACCGTGCAGGGTGAGGTCGAGCTGGGACTGGCCACCGTGCTCCGGCACGACGTCGACCTGACCGTGGCCGGCCGCACCGACGCGGGGGTGCACGCCACCGGGCAGGTCGCCCACGCCGACCTGCCGGCCGAGCTGTTCGCCGAGCACCAGACCCGGCTGCTGCGCAGGCTGCGCGGGGTCCTGCCGCCCGACATCGCGGTCACGGGCGCCTACGTGGTGCCTCCGGAGTTCGACGCCCGCTTCGCCGCGCTGGCCCGGCACTACGTCTACCGGCTCACCGATGCCGATTCCGGCCCGCCGCCGCTGCGCCGGGCCGACACGGCCGCCTGGTCCCGTCGGCTCCAGGTGCCCGACATGCGGGTGGCCGCCGCGCTGCTGCTGGGCCAGCAGGACTTCGCCGCCTTCTGCCGCCGGCGCGAGGGCGCGACCACCATCCGCACCCTGCTCGACCTGGACGTGACCCGGGACGGCGACCTCATCGAGATCCGGGCGTCGGCGGACGCGTTCTGCCACTCGATGGTCCGGTCCCTGGTGGGCGCGCTGATCGCCGTGGGGGAGGGCCGTCGCCCCGCCGGTTGGCCGGCTTCGCTCCTGACGCTGACGGCCCGCGCGAACGACGTCCCGGTCGCCCCCGCCGGCGGACTCACCCTGGTCCGGGTCGACTACCCGGCCGACGAGGATCTGGGCGCCCGCGCCCTGGTCACCCGCGCCAAGCGCAGTTGAAGGACCCCCTCCTGGAGGGGGGCGGCGCGACGAACTAGGGGAGCGCGGCGACCGCCTCGGCGATCGGGGTGTCGCCGGCGGTCAGTTCCACCACCTCGTTGGACGTGCCGGCGTCCAGCATGGCCACCAACACGGCGGCGACGTCGTCGCGCGGCACCTCGCCGCGCTCGATGCCGTGCGCGAGGGTCACCCGCCCGGTGCCGGGGTCGTCGGTGAGAGCTCCCGGCCGCACGATCGTGGTGTCCAGTGCAGGCCGGGGCAGGATGCGGTCCTCAGCGGCCAGCTTGGCCTGCAGGTAGGCGGCGAACACCGGGTCCATCCCGCGTGGCGTGCCCTGCCGGGCCTGCTCCACGCCCATCGACGAGACCAGCAGGTAGGGGCGGACGCCGGCCCGCTCGGCCGCGTCGGCCAGCAGCAGCGCGGCGTCCCGGTCCACGGTGGCCTTGCGGCCGATCCCGCTGCCCGGCCCGGCCCCGGCGGCGAAGACGACCGCGTCGGCACCGGAGACGACCGCGGCGACGTCGTCCACCGACGCCTGCTCCAGGTCGAGGACCGCGGGCTCGACCCCGTCGGCCTCCAGGTCGGCCCGGTGGTCGGGGTTGCGGACGATGCCCGCGACGGTGTCCCCGCGGCCGCTCAGCAACCGACCGAGACGGCGGGCGATCTGACCGTGGGCTCCAGCGATGACGACGCGCATGGCAACGCCCTACCCCGGGAGCCGGTCGAGCAGTCAGCCGCCGGCGGAGGCGCGGGCCCGGGCCAGCTCCGCGGGGGTGTCACAGTCGGTCCACGGCGCGGGCACACCCGGAACGGTCGGTGGGCGGTACCTGCGGACGGCGAGCGGTGACAGCACGCCCCGCAGCGGCACGTGCGGGCGGGAGCCGGCGGTCGCCGTCCGGAGCACCGCGGTGCGCCACACGCCGAGCAGCAACTGGTCGCGGCCGGTGTCGTCCACGACGAGCACCCCGTCGCCGGTCAGCCGCTCGCGCAGGGCGGTCACCAGGGCGGAGGTGACGAAGGGCAGGTCCGCGGCGAGGACGGCGACGACCTCGGCGTCCCCCACGGCGGCCAGCCCGGCCACCAGGGCGGGCACCGGGCCACCGCCGGGTGGTTCCTCCCGGACGAGCAGCACGCCGTCCGGGACCGGCTGCGGCGGCCCGACGACCACGCGGGGGCCGGCGCCGTCCAGGGCGGCCAGGACCGTGGCCAGCATGCTGCGCCCACCGACGTCGAGCTGGGGCTTGGGCTGCCCGCCGAGCCGGGCCGCCCGGCCGCCGGCGAGCACGACCGCGGCAAAGGGCGGTGGCGAGCTCATGGCGGGAACGGTAGGGCGCTACCGATGAGTACCGTCAGCTCCCGTGGGAAGAGTCACCAGCCGCACTCCGGTGCTGCGCATCCGCGGGTCCCTGCACACCCGGCGCCCGGACACGGTCGCGTCCGAGGAGCCGCTGGAGATCCGGCTGAGCGGCAAGGCGCTCGCGGTGACGATGCGGACCCCCGGCGACGACTTCGACCTGGTGCACGGCTTCCTGGCCACCGAGGGGGTCATCGCCTCGGCCGCGGACATCGCCGGGCTGCGCTACTGCAACTCCGTCGACGACGAGGGGCGCAACACCTACAACGTGGTCGACGTCGACCTGGCCCCCGGCGTCGAGGCGCCCGACACCGCGCTGGACCGGAACTTCTACACCTCCAGCTCCTGCGGTGTCTGCGGCAAGGCCAGCATCGACGCGATCCGCACGAAGACCGCCTACGACGTCGCCGCCGACGACACCCGGGTGACGCTGGCGACGCTGCTCGCGCTGCCGGACCGGCTGCGCGCCGCTCAGCAGGTGTTCGACAAGACCGGCGGGCTGCACGCCGCGGGCCTGTTCACCGCCGCCGGCGATCTCGTCGCGCTGCGGGAGGACGTCGGGCGACACAACGCGGTGGACAAGGTCGTCGGTGACGCGATCCGCGAGGGCCGGGTGCCGCTGGCCGGGCACGTGCTGATGGTCAGCGGGCGCTCGTCGTTCGAGCTGACCCAGAAGGCGGCGATGGCCGCGGTGCCGGTGCTGGCCGCGGTCTCCGCGCCCAGCTCGCTGGCGGTCGAACTGGCGCAGGAGGTGGGGATCACCCTGATCGGCTTCCTCCGCGGCGACGGCTGCAACGTCTACACCCATCCCGAGCGGCTCGTCCTGCCGGACTGAATCAGGCCGGCGCGGCGGGGTCGGCGAACGGCTCGCCCCCGGCGTCGTAGCGAGGGCAGTCACGCTCACCATGACCGTCTCGCCCCGGGGATGCGCGTCCAGGGGTGCGCTGCCAGCGCTCGCCCTCGACGGTCCACCCTCGGCCAGCACGGTCCCCGGCCCAGCACGCCGGAGCTGGGGCCCTTCTCAGTGGTCGCCGCCACGGAGCTGGCTGACCACGTGGGGGAGGAGCGGGCCGAGCACGGCCAGGCCGTCGCGCACCCCGCCGGTGGAGCCGGGCAGGTTGACGATCAGCGTCCGGCCGGCGGTGCCGGCGATGCCGCGGGACAGCACCGACGTCGGGACGTGGTCCGCGCCGTAGCGCCGCACCGCCTCGGCGATGCCCGGCGCCTCCCGCTCCAGCACCGTGCGGGTCGCCTCGGGCGTGACGTCGGTGGGGGACAGGCCCGTGCCGCCCGTGGTGAGGACGACGTCGGCCCCGGCGGCCACGGCTGCCCGCAGCACCTCGGCCAGCGCCTCGACGTCGTCAGGGCGCACGTGTGGCCCCTCCACGGCGAAGCCGAGCGTGCGCAGCCCCTCGGCGAGGGCCTGACCGCTGCGGTCCTCGTAGACCCCGGCGGAGGCGCGGTTGGAGGCGGTGACGACGACGGCCCGGGCGCCGGCCGGCAGCTCCGTCATCGGACCCAGTCGCCCTTCTTGCCGCCGGACTTGGCCAGCAGCCGGACGTCGGTGATGCAGGCCCGCGGGTCGACGGCCTTGACCATGTCGATGACGGTGAGCCCGGCGACCGCGACCGAGGTCAGCGCCTCCATCTCCACGCCGGTGCGGTCCGCGGTGCGCGCGGTGGCCGTGATCTCCACGGCGTCGTCGGCGACCTCGATGTCCACCGTGACCCCGTGCAGCGCGATGGGGTGGCACAGCGGGATCAGGTCCGGCGTCCGCTTGGCACCCATGATCCCGGCGATCCGGGCCACCGCGACGGCGTCGCCCTTGGGCACACCGGCGCCGCGCAGCAGGGCGACGACCTCGGGGCTGACGAGCACCCGCCCGGCCGCCGTCGCCACCCGGGCGGTGACCGCCTTGGCGGTGACGTCGACCATCCGGGCGGCGCCGGTCTCGTCGACGTGGGTGAGCCGCGGTTCTGTCACTGGAGTGCTCCTTCGATCAGGACGACGGCGACCTCGGCACCGGCGGGCAGCTCGGTCACCTCCTCGGGCACGACGACCAGGCAGTTGGCGCGCGCCAGGTGGGCGACCAGGTGGGAGCCGGGCCCACCGACCTGGGTGACGACCTCGCCGTCGAACCGCCCGCGCAGGAACTGCCGGCGCCCGGCGGGGGAGTGCAGTGCCGCGGTCAGCCGGGCGGTGGTGCGCAGCCGGTCGGGGGCCGTGTGGCCCAGCGCGCGGCGCAGGGCGGGGCGGACGAAGACCTCGAAGGAGACGAACGAGCTGACCGGGTTGCCCGGCAGGGTGATCACCGGGACGCCGTCCACCGTGCCGGCGCCCTGCGGGCCGCCCGGTTGCATCGCCACCTTGGTGAACTCGACCGTGCCCAGCTCGCGGAAGGCGTCCTTGACCACCTCGTAGGCGCCGGCGCTCACCCCGCCGCTGGTCACCAGCTGATCGGCGGGGGCCAGCTCCGCACGCACGGTGGCCAGGAACTCCTCGACGTCGTCCGGGACGAAGTGCAGCGTGCGCGCCTCGCCACCGGCCTCGGTGACCGCGGCGGCCAGCAGCACCGAGTTCGACTCGTAGATCTGGCCGGGCTGCAGTGGCCGGCCCGGCTCCACCAGCTCGCTGCCGGTGGAGAGCACCAGCACCCGGGGACGGCGGCGCACCGGCACCGACGCGTAGCCGACCGCGGCCGCCAGCCCCAGCTGCGCCGCGCCCAGCGCCGTCCCTGCCGGCAGGGCCAGGTCACCGGCCCGGATGTCCTCCCCGGCGTGCCGCAGGTGGGTGCCGGCGTCGGGTGAACCGGTGATCGTGACGACGTCGGTGGCGGCGTCGGTGCGCTCGACCGGGATGACGACGTCCGAGCCCTCGGGCAGCGGGGCACCGGTCATGATCCGGTGCACGGTGCCGGGCTGCAGCGGCGGGACGTCGGTGCGCCCGGCGGGGATGTCCGCGGCCACCGGGAGCCGGACCGGGGCGGCCTCGCTCGCCGTCCGCACCTCGGCGTACCGGGCGGCGTAGCCGTCCATCGCGGAGTTGGTGAAGCCAGGGAGCGAGACCAGTGCCGGCAGGTCCCGGGCCACCACCCGCCCGGCCGCGTCGGTGAGGAGGACGTCCTCGACCGGCAGCGCGGGGAGCAGCCCGGCCACCACCGCCTGGTGTTCCTCGACCGTGCGCACCCGCCCATCCTCACCGATGCGCCCACCGCGGGGAACGGCGGAGCCGTCCAGGTGGGTGCGCGACCGGGAAGGCTGGCTGCGTGGATGTTCCCCAAGGCCCCGCGGTCGTCGTCGGCCAGGTGGGCCGGGACCTCGTGCTGGAGATCGATCGGCTGCCCCGCGGCGGGCGCAGCGCGACCGTGCACCGGCGCCGGGAGCTGCTCGGCGGGAAGGGCGCCAACCAGGCCGTGGCGATGGTGCAGCTGGGGTGCCCGACCGCGCTGCTGCGGGGCGCGGACCTCGGGAGCGCGGCCGGGGAGGCCGGTGCCGCGGCCGCGCTCACCGTCGCCGGCTGGGCGGGCGTCCCCGGCTGGACCCCGCGCAGGTGACCCGGCTGGCGGAGCAGGCCCGGGGGGACGCCGATGCCGGCCCACGGGCCGCGCGCTAGCGTTTCCGGCGACAGGCAAGGTCGGCGAGGAGGGCACGTGACGGAGATCGACCGCATGTTGGCGGCCAACGAGGCATGGCTCGGGGAGTTCCCCGGCGACCTCCCCACGGCACCGGCCCGCGCCGTGGCCGTGGTGGCCTGCATGGACTCCCGGATGCCGTTGTTCGGCATGCTCGGCCTGGGCGTCGGTGACGCCCACGTCATCCGCAACGCCGGCGGCGTCGTCACCGACGACACTCTCCGGTCGCTGGCCATCTCCCAGCACCTGCTGGGCACCCGCGCGGTGGTGCTGGTCCACCACACCGACTGCGGGCTGCAGAAGTCCACCGACGCGGACTTCGCCGACCTGGTCGAGCGGGCCACCGGTCACCGGCCGCCGTGGCCGGCCCGGACCTTCACCGACGTGGACGCCGACGTCCGGGAGTCCATGCGGCGGATCCGCGAGACGCCCTACCTGCTCAGCGGCGAGATCCGCGGCACCGTCTACGACGTGGCCAGCGGTCGGCTGCGCGAGGTGGACTGACCGCTGGCCCCGTCCCGAGGCTCGCCCCGAGCTTGCGAGGGGTGAGGAGGACGGAGTCCTTTCCCTGGTATCGTGGCCCGCTGGTGCGCGACGCCGGTTGGTGCGCGCGCGTCCGGGGCCCCGATTCATCGGATCCGCCCAAGTCTCCCGTGTTCGGTGAGGCGATCCCACCAGCCACCCGCCCGACGACGAAGGACAGTGAGCCTCGTGCGCACGTACACCCCCAAGCCCGGTGACATCACCCGGGCCTGGCACGTCATCGACGCCACCGATGTGGTGCTCGGTCGACTGGCCAGCCAGACCGCGATCCTGCTGCGCGGCAAGCACAAGCCCCAGTTCGCGCCGCACGTCGAC
>JAOPVN010000027.1 GCA_025966175.1 Modestobacter sp.
CCACGGACGGCAGCTTCCCACCCCGACGGCGGCACGGCCGGTCAGGGCGTCGCACACTGGACGGCGTGCCGCGCCTCCTCGTCGTCCCGACCGGGGCGGCGGGCACCTCATGACGGCCACGTATCTGCAGGCTGCCGGCACCCGCGGGCGCCCCGCGGACCCCCCGCCCGAGGGCGGCTGGCTGAAGCGCCTCATCGGTTACTGCCTGCGTCACCGCGGCGACCTGATCGGGGCCTTCGCCGCTGCACTGGTCGGCTCGGTGATCGCGGCGGTGGTGCCGCTGCTGACCCGCGCGGTGGTCGACCGGGTGGTGGCCGGCGCCGGCTCCGGCCGCGCGGTCGACGTCACCCCGTTCGTCGTCGCCCTGGTGCTGGCCGGTGCGCTGCGCTTCGCCGCCGGGTTCGTCCGCCGGTACCTGGCCGGCCGGCTGTCGCTGGACGTCCAGTTCGATCTGCGCAACGACCTGGCCGCCGCGCTGTCCCGGCTGGACGGGCCGGCCCAGGACCGGCTGCAGACCGGGCAGACGGTCAGCCGGGCGATCAGCGACGTCACGCTGGTCCAGGGGCTGCTGGCGTTCCTGCCCAACCTGACCGGCAACGCGCTGCTGTTCGTCGTCTCCCTCGGGGTGATGGCCTGGCTGTCCCCGCTGCTCACCGTGGTGGCCCTCGCCGTCGGCCCGGCGCTGTGGTGGCTGGGGCTGCGCTCGCGGCGCGATCTCTTCCCGGCGAACTGGGCCGCGCAGCAGCAGGCCGGCGCGGTCGCCGGCGACGTCGAGGCGGCCGTCACCGGCGTGCGCGTGGTCAAGGGTTTCGGCCAGGAGGACCGCGAGCTCGACCGGGTCGACGAGGGCGCCCGGCGGCTCTTCGGCGCCCGGATGCGGGTCGTCCGGTTCACCTCCCGCTACAACCCGCTGCTGCAGGCGATCCCGGCGCTCGGCCAGGTCGGGGTGCTGGCGCTGGGCGGCTGGCTGGCGCTGCGCGGTTCGATCACCCTGGGCACGTTCCTGGCCTTCGCCACCTACCTGGCCGCGCTGGTGTCACCGGTGCGCCAACTCGCCGCCGTCCTCACCATCGGCCAGCAGGCGCGGGCCGGGGTGGAACGGGTGCTCGAGGTGGTCGACGCCCGGCCGGCGCTGGTCTCGGGCACCGGGTCGCTGCCCGACGGGCCGCTGACCGTCGAGCTGGACGACGTCACCTTCGGCCACGACGCCGACCGGCCGGTGCTCTCCGGGGTCTCGCTGCGGATCGAGCCGGGGGAGACCCTCGCGCTGATCGGCACCGCCGGGTCGGGCAAGTCCAGCGTGGTCACCCTGCTGCCGCGCTTCTACGACGTCTCCGCCGGGGCGGTGCGGATCGGTGGCTGCGACGTCCGCGACCTGGACACCCACGAGCTGCGGGCCGCGCTGGGCGTCGTCTTCGAGGACAGCTTCCTGTTCTCCGACTCGGTGCGCGCCAACATCGCCTTCGGCCGGCCCGACGCCGGTGACGACGAGGTGCGCGCCGCCGCCCGCGCCGCGCAGGCCGACGGGTTCATCAGCGAGCTGCCCGACGGCTACGACACCGTCGTCGGCGAGCAGGGGCTGACCCTCTCGGGTGGGCAGCGGCAGCGGGTGGCGCTGGCCCGTGCGCTGCTCATCGACCCCCGGGTGCTGGTCCTCGACGACGCGACGTCTGCCGTCGACGCCGCCGTGGAGGCGCGGATCCACGCGGCGCTGCGCGAGGAGATGCAGGGCCGGACGACGCTGCTGGTGGCGCACCGCCGCTCGACGCTCGCGCTCGCCGACCGGGTCGCCGTGCTCGACGCCGGCCGGGTGGTCGACATCGGCACCGCCGCCGAGCTAGAGGCGCGGTCGCCGCTGTACCGGCTGTTGCTGTCCGGAGAGGACCCTGCCGCAGCCCACCAAAATGGCCATTTTGGTGGGCAGGAAGGACCGCCGCCGGGTAGCACCACCCCGGCGGCCTGGCCCCCGCCTGAGGTCGAGGCCGGGGACGACGAGGGGCCGTCCCGGGCCGCGGCCGCCTCGATCGGTGGGCGCGGAGCGGCGATGGCCGGCGCGGCCCCGACCGCGGCGCTGCGCGAACTGGTCGACCGGCTCCCGCCCCCGGTCGACGAGCCCGACGTGCCGGCCGAGCGGGCCCGCGCCGCGGACCGCTCGTTCACCCTGTGGCGGCTGATCCGGCCGTTCCGCTGGCCGCTGGTCGCCGCCCTCGTCCTGGTCGCGCTGGACACCGCCGCCCAGCTGGCGATCCCGGCTCTGGTGCGGACCGGCGTGGACGACGGCATCACCCAGCGGTCCATGCCGCTGCTGCTGGGCGTCGCGGGAATCGCGCTGGCCGTCGTCCTCGCCGATTTCGTGGTCAGCCGCGGCTCGACCTGGCTGACCGGCCACACCGGGGAGCGGCTGCTCTACACGCTGCGGGTGAAGACGTTCGCGCAGCTCCAGCGCCTCGGTCTGGACTACTACGAGCGCGAGCTCGGCGGCCGGATCATGACCCGGATGACGACCGACGTCGACGCGCTGTCGGCGTTCCTGCAGACCGGGCTGACGACGGCGGTGGTCAGCGTGCTCACCCTGGTCGGGGTGCTGGTCGCGCTGTTCCTCTTCGATGTCGAGCTGGCGCTGGTCCTCGTCGCGACGCTGCCGGTGCTGGTCGTCACCACCGTCTGGTTCCGGGCCCGGTCGGTGCCGGCGTACACCGAGGCGCGCGAGCGGGTCAGCGCGGTCAACGCCCGGCTGCAGGAGGACGTCGCCGGGGTGCGGGTGACCCAGGCGTTCAACCGCTCCGAGCACTCGACGGCCGTCTTCCGCGGGTACGCGAAGAGCTACCGCGACGTCCGGCTGCGGGCGCAGCGCTACATCGCCACGTACTTCCCGTTCGTGGAGTTCCTCTCCGAGGTCGCCGCGGCCGCGGTGCTCGCGGTGGGGGCTTCCCGGCTGTCCTCGGGGACGATCACCGCCGGCGTGCTGATCGCCTTCGTGCTCTACGTGGACACCTTCTTCTCGCCGGTCCAGCAGCTGTCCCAGGTGTTCGACAGCTACCAGCAGGCCTCCGTCGGCATGCGCCGGCTCCGGGACCTGCTGCGGACGCCGACGTCGACCCCGGCCGCCGTCGATCCGCAGCCGGTCGGCCCGCTGCGCGGCGAGGTGCGGCTGGACGACGTCACCTTCTCCTACCGCGGCGCGCCCACCCCGGCGCTGCGCGGCGTCACGCTGACCGTCGCGCCCGGGGAGACGCTGGCGCTGGTGGGGGAGACCGGTGCCGGCAAGTCGACGGTGGTGAAGCTGGTCGCCCGCTTCTACGACCCGACGTCCGGTGCGGTCTGCGTGGACGGCGCCGACCTGCGCTCGCTGGACCTGCTGCAGTACCGGCACCGGCTGGGCGTCGTCCCGCAGGAGGCGTACCTGTTCGCCGGCACGGTGCGCGACGCGATCGCCTACGGCCGGCCGGAGGCGACCGACGCCGAGGTGGAGGCCGCGGCCCGGGCGGTCGGCGCGCACGACATGGTGGCCGGCCTGCCGCACGGCTACCGGACGCGCGTGGGGGAGCGGGGCCGGTCGCTGTCGGCCGGGCAACGGCAGCTGCTCGCGCTGGCCCGGGCGGAGCTGGTCGACCCCGACGTCCTGCTCTTCGACGAGGCGACGGCGTCGCTGGACCTGGCCACCGAGGCCGCGGTGACCCGGGCGGCCGATGCGGTCGCCCACCGGCGGACGACGCTGGTGGTCGCCCACCGGCTCACCACCGCGGCCCGCGCCGACCGGATCGCCGTGCTCGACCACGGCCGGGTGGTGGAGGTCGGGCCGCACGCCGAACTGCTCGCCGCCGGGGGCGCCTACGCGGCGTTGTGGGCGGCCTTCACCGCCGACGAGGACGCCGACCCGCTGATGGACTGAGGACCCTCTCCTCCCCACGCCTCGCAGGCTCGGCGCGGGCCCCTGGAGAGGGCCATGGCATGCGGCGGGACCCTGCGGCGCACGATGGGTGGCGTGATCGAGGTGCGGACGGCGGACGATGCCGACCTGGCCCAGCTGCCGGCCGTGGAGGCGGCGGCCGACGAGCTGTTCGTGCCGCTCGGGATCACCGATCTGCCGGCCCCCGCACCGGCGGAGGAGCGGGCCCGGTCCTGGCGGGTGCTGGTGGCCGGGCGGCCGGTGCGGGGCTTCGCCGTCCTCGAGCAGGTCGACGGTGCGGTGCACCTGGAGCAGCTCTCGGTCGATCCGGCGTACGGCCGGCAGGGTGTCGGGGGTGCGCTGCTGGCCGCGACGGTCGGGGTGGCCCGGGAGTCCGGTGCCGACCGGGTCACGCTGATCACCTACGCCGACGTCCCGTGGAACGCGCCCTTCTACGCGCGGCACGGCTGGCGGCCGGCGGGGGAGCTGACGGCGGCCCTGCGGGCGCTGCGGGACCACGAGGCGGACCTCGGGCTGGACCGGCACGGCACCCGGATCGTGATGGTCAGGTCGACCACGGTCGGTCAGCCGCGTGAGCGTGCGGGGCGTACCCATCCGCGCGGGCCCTCCCGCGCGAACACGGGGTGATGACGACGACCTCCGCAGAGTCCGCCGACCGGCCGCAGGGCACCGCCTCAGCAGGTGCATCGCACGCAACAGGCCGGTCCCGGAGAGCTGCCCTACAGTCCGAACTCGTGGCTCCCCGCATGCACGAGGACGCGACGGTGCGGGAACTCCCCCTCCCCGGGCTGGCCCTGGGCGACGTCGTGGCCGCGCTGGAGGCCCGGTACGACCCGGCGCTCGCGGAGGAGTGGGACGCCGTCGGCCTGGTCTGCGGTGACCCCGAGGAGCCCGTCCGGTCGGTGATGTTCGCCGTCGACCCGACCGCGGAGGTGGTCGACGAGGCGATCGCGACCGGGGTCGACCTGCTGGTCACCCACCACCCGCTGCTGCTGACGCCGGTGCACGGCGTGCCCGCCAGCGATCCCAAGGGCCGACTGGTGCACCGCCTGGTGCGCGCGGGCATCGGCCTGTTCGTGGCGCACACCAATGCCGACCGGGCCCCCGACCACGGGGTCAACGACGCGCTCGCGGCCGTCCTCGGGCTGGCCGACGTCCGGCCGCTGGAGTCCGTCGCCGCCCCCGAGACCGACACCCTCGTCGTCTTCGTCCCCGTGGGCGTCAGCGACCAGCTCGTCGACGCGCTGTCGGCCGCCGGCGCGGGTGTCATCGGCGACTACACCCGCTGCGTGTGGCAGACCACCGGCACCGGCACCTTCATCCCCGGCGACGGGGCGCACCCGGCGATCGGCCGGCTCGGGCACGTCGAGCGCGTCCCGGAGATCCGGCTGGAGATGGTGGTGCCGCGCGCCTGCCGGGCCGAAGTGCTGCGGGCACTGCTGGAGCTGCACCCCTACGAGGACCCCGGCTACGCCTTCTTCGAGAACTCCGCGACGCCCAGCCGGGCCGGGCTCGGCCGGGTCGGTGAGCTGTCCCGCCCGGTGACGCTGAGGGAGTTCGCCGAGCGGGTGGCGACGTCGCTGCCTGCCACCCCGGGTGGCGTGCGGATCGCCGGTGACCCCGACCGGATCGTCCGCACCGTGGCCGTCTGCGGTGGCAGCGGCGCCTCGATGCTCGGCGCGGCGTCGTCGGCCGGCGCCGACGTCTTCGTCACCAGCGACCTCAAGCACCACTCGGCCTCCGAGGCGACCCAGATCCCCGGACCGGCGCTCTGTGACGTGGCACACTTCGCGTCCGAGTGGCCCTGGCTGCCCGTCGCCGCCGACCTCCTGCACCGAGACCTCGGGGCGCGGGTGGAGGTGGCGGTGTCGGCCAGCCCCACCGACCCGTGGACCTGGCAGGTCGGTGGTGACCGCAGGAGCACGCCGAGCACCACCGACACTGCGCGACTGCACTCGGCCGAGGAGTCGGTCGACTGAGCCGGGGGGCTCCTCCTCCGGGGAGGAGGGGCCCGTGTCCAGCCCAGACACACCTCCGGCAGGGGTCGCGCCGCGACGGAGCGACCGCAGCCCGTGGAACTGGCTGCTGGTGGTGCCGATCGTGGTGCCGCTGCTCGTGCCGCTGTACGACCACCGCGACCCCCAGCTCTTCGGCTGGCCGTTCTTCTACTGGGTCCAGCTGGTGTTCGTCGCCCTCGGCGTCCTCACCACCGCGCTGGTGTACCGGGCCACCCGCCGCTCCCCGGAGGAGCGGGCCGCCGCGCGGCGCGCCGCCGACGGGCCCCCTGCCGGCCCCCCGACCCGGGACGGGGGGCGCTGAGCCGTGGACGGCGTCAACACCGTGGAACTGGCGATCTTCGTCGCCTTCTTCGTCCTCGTCACCGTGGTGGGTTTCGCCGCCGCCCGCTGGCGCCGTGCGGAGAACCTCATGCACCTGGACGAGTGGGGTCTCGGCGGCCGGAGCTTCGGCTCCTGGATCACCTGGTTCCTCATCGGCGGTGACATCTACACCGCCTACACGTTCGTGGCGGTCCCCGCGCTGGTCTTCGGTGCGGGGGCGGCCGGCTTCTTCGCCGTCCCGTACACCGTCATCGTCTACCCGCTGATCTTCCTGGTGGTCATCCGGCTGTGGTCGGTCAGCCACGTCCGCGGCTTCGTCACCCCGGCGGACTTCGTCCGCTCCCGGTTCGACTCGTCGACCCTGGCGCTGCTGGTCGCGATCACCGGCATCGTCGCGACGATGCCCTACATCGCCCTGCAACTGGTCGGCATCGAGGCCGTGCTCGAGACCATGGGCGTCACCGGTCAGTGGCCGATCATCGTGGCCTTCGTGATCCTGGCGCTCTACACGTACAGCTCCGGCCTGCGGGCGCCGGCGCTGATCGCGTTCGTCAAGGACATCCTGATCTACCTGACGATCATCGTCGCGGTCATCGTCATCCCCGCCGAGCTCGGCGGCTGGGGCGCGATCTTCGGCGCGGCGGACGAGAAGTTCACCGCCGCCGGCAGCGGCGGGGTGCTGCTGCCCCAGGCCGGGCAGCTGCAGTACGCCACCCTCGCGCTGGGCTCGGCGCTGGCGCTGTTCCTCTACCCGCACTCCATCACCGGGGTGCTGGCCGCGAAGAACCGCGACGTGCTCAAGCGCAACATGAGCGCGCTGCCGGTCTACAGCCTGGCGCTGGGCTTCATCGCGCTGCTGGGCTACATGGCCATCGCCGCGGGGACGACGCCGGTCGGCACCGACGGCAACACGATCGTGCCCCGGCTCTTCCAGGACATGTTCCCGAGCTGGTTCGCCGGGGTCGCCTTCGCGGCCGTCGGCATCGGCGCGCTGGTGCCCGCCGCGATCATGTCGATCGCCGCGGCGAACCTCTTCACCCGCAACATCTACAAGGAGTACCTGAAGAAGGACGCCACCCCGGAGAACGAGGCGAAGGTCGCCAAGATCGCCTCGCTCGTGGTGAAGCTGGGCGCCGTCGCCGCGATCGTCTTCATCGACCCGCAGTTCTCCATCGACCTGCAGCTCATCGGCGGCGTGATCATCCTGCAGACGCTGCCGTCGGTGGCGATCGGTCTCTACACCCGCTGGCTGCACCGCGGTGCGCTGATCGCCGGCTGGGTGGTCGGGATGGCCGCCGGCATGCTGATGCTCTACAACGTGCCGCGGCTCGGGCCCGGCGGCGTGGTGCTCCGGGAGCACTGGGGTGGATCGGCCTTCAGCCTGGGCAAGCTCGGCTTCGACACGAAGTACACGATCTACGCCGGGTTCCTGTCGCTGCTGGTCAACCTCGTGGTGACGATCGCCGGCACGTTCGTGCTGCGGGCGATGAAGGTCGCCGACGGCGTCGACGGGACGGCGGAGACCGACTACACCGCCGAGCGGGAGGACCCCACGGTCCGCGACCTGCCCGACCCGCTGGAGTCGGTGCCTCCGGGTGCGGCGGGAGGCGCCTCCGTCCGCGGGTAGGTTGGCCGCGTGCAGGCTGACCACTTCGACCAGCAGAAGCTGCTGGCCCTCGCTGCGGAGGACGTCGCCCTCGCGCAACTCGCCCACCGCAAGCGGACCCTTCCCGAACTCGCTGCCGTCGAGGCGGCCCAGGAGGCGCAGCGGACCCTGTCCGGCGACGTCGTCCGGGCCGAGACCGAGGTGCGCGACCTCGACCGCGAGCAGAAGCGGCTGGAGGGCGACGTCGACACGGTGCGCCAGCGGGCCGCCCGTGACCAGTCGCGGATCGACTCCGGTGGCGCGACGCCCAAGGAGATCACCGGGCTGCAGCACGAGCTGGAGTCCCTGAACCGCCGGCAGTCCGACCTCGAGGACCAGGTCCTGGAGCTGATGGAGCGCCGGGAGGCCGCCGACGCCGCGCTGGCCACGGCCCAGACCGGGCTGGCCGCGGCCCAGACCGACCAGGAGCGGGCCGAGCAGCAGCGGGACGACGCGCTGGCCGACATCGCCGACGCGACGCAGCAGCACCAGGCCAAGCGGGACGCGATCGCCGGCACGGTGCCGCAGCCGCTGCTGGCGCAGTACGACCGGATCGCCAAGCAGACCGGCGGCACGGGTGCCGCGCACCTGCACGCCGGTCGCTGCGAGGGCTGCCGGATCGAGTTCTACGGCACCGAGCTGGCGACCTACCGCAACGCCGACCCGCACACCGTGCTGCGGTGCGAGAACTGCGGCCGGATCCTGGTGCGCACCGCCGAGTCCGGGCTGTGAGCGCCGGCTCTTCGGGCAGGCGCTTCATCGTCGAGGCGGACGGCGGGTCGCGGGGCAACCCCGGTCCGGCCGGCTACGGCGCGCTGGTGCGGGACGCCGAGACCGGCCGGCTGCTCGCCGAGCGGGCGGAGTCCGTCGGGCGGGCCACCAACAACGTCGCCGAGTACGGCGGGCTGGTCGCCGGGCTGCAGGCCGCCCTCGACCTCGACCCGACGGCGAGCGTCGAGGTCCGGATGGACTCCAAGCTCGTCGTCGAGCAGATGTCGGGCCGCTGGCAGATCAAGCACCCGGACATGAAGAAGCTCGCCGTCCAGGCCCGGGAGCTGTCCCGCCAGCTGGCCTCGGTCCGCTACACCTGGGTGCCACGAGCGCAGAACGGCGCCGCCGACGCGCTGGCCAACAGCGCGATGGACGGCAAGCCGGTGCGCCGGGACCTCGCCACCGAGCCGGTGGTCGTGGAGGACGACGTCCAGCCGGCCACCGAGCCCGCCCCCGTCGTCACCACGGTCACGCACCTGCTGCGGCACGGCCGCACCGAGCACACCCCCGAGCGTCGGTTCAGTGGCAGCAGCGACCTGCCGCTGTCCGAGCTCGGCCGCGCCGACGCCGCGGCCGCCGCGGCGCACCTGGCCGGCCGGGGGATCGACGTCATCGTCGCCTCGCCGCTGCAGCGCACCCGGCAGACCGCCGAGGCGGCCGCGGAGGTGCTCGGCGTCCCGGTCGAGTTCGACGGCGACCTGCGCGAGCTGGACTTCGGTGCCTGGGAGGGCCTCACCGGGGCGGAGGCGCAGCAGAAGAGCCCGCTGGCCTTCCGCCGCTGGTCCGGGGCGATCGACGTCCGGCCGCCCGGCGGCGAGTCCGTGGCCGACGTGTCCACCCGGGTCGCCCGGGCCCGGGCCCGGCTGCTGGAGCGGCACGCAGGGAAGACGGTGCTCGTGGTCAGCCACGTCACGCCGATCAAACTGCTGCTCGCCGCCGGTCTGGGCGTCGGCGACGACATCGTGCACCGGGTGTTCCTCGAGGCGGCGTCGCTGTCCACGGTCACCTGGTCCTCGGACGGACGCACCTCGGTCCGCCTGGTCAACGACACCTCGCACCTCGGCTGACCGGGCGGGAACGTGCGTGCCACTCCGCTTGTTGGTGCTTTCGGTACCGAAAGCCCGCCCTTCGAGGAGCGCTCTTGACCGTGACCACCGCCCCGCCCGTCGTCACCCGCACGACCGGTGACCGCACGATGTCCTCCGCCGAGTACGAGGCATGGGCGGCGGAGGTCCGTCAGCTGGCCGACGAGCGCGGCGCCGTCGTCCTGGCGCACAACTACCAGGTGCCCGAGATCCAGGACGTCGCCCACTTCACCGGCGACTCGCTGTACCTGTCCCGGGTCGCGGCCGAGACCGACGCCCGCGAGATCGTGTTCTGCGGCGTCCACTTCATGGCCGAGACCGCCAAGATCCTCTCGCCGGACAAGACGGTGCTGCTGCCCGACCACGCGGCCGGCTGCTCGCTGGCCGACAGCATCACCGCCGAGCAGTTGCGCGAGTGGAAGGCCGAGCACCCGGACGCCGTCGTCGTCAGCTACGTCAACACCACGGCGGCGGTGAAGGCGGAGACCGACATCTGCTGCACGTCGTCCAACGCCGCCGACGTCGTCCGGTCCATCCCGGCCGACCGGGAGATCCTGTTCTGCCCCGACCAGTTCCTCGGCGCGCACGTCAAGCGGGTCACCGGCCGGGAGAACATCTCGATCTGGGCGGGGGAGTGCCACGTGCACGCCGGGATCAGCCCCAGCGACGTGCGCGCGCAGATCGCCGCCCACCCCGGCGCGGAGATCCTGGTGCACCCCGAGTGCGGCTGCACCACCTCGGTGCTGGACCTGGTCAGCCACGGCGACCTGCCGGCCGACCGCACCCGGGTGCTCTCGACCGGCGGCATGGCCCAGGCGGCGGCGACGACGACCGCCCCGCAGGTGCTGGTGGCCACCGAGATCGGCATCCTGCACCAGCTGCGGGCGCTGAACTCCGGCACCGAGTTCATCCCGATGAACGAGCGCGCCTCCTGCCGCTACATGAAGATGATCACCCCGGCGAAGCTGCTGCACACGCTGCGCACCGGTGAGGGGGCCATCGACGTCAACCCGCAGATCGCCGCCCGGGCCCGTCGCGCCGTCGAGGCGATGGTCGCCATCGGCGAGCCCGGCCGCGGCGGGGAGTAGAAGGTCGAAGGACCCCGTCCTCCTCATCCCTCGCAAGCTCGGGACGAGCCTCTGGACGGGGCCACATCAGACCTTGAGGGCCACCCACAGCGCGGCGGTCGCCCCCACCAGGGTGAGCGGCACGGTCGCCAGTCCGACGGCGCTGAACCGCAGCGCTCCGGGCGCGTCCGAGCCCAGCGCCTTGCGCCACAACAGGGTGGCCAGCGACCCGACGTAGGTGAGGTTCGGCCCGACGTTCACCCCGATGAGCACCGCCAGCAGCACCGGGGCGCCGCCGGCCGTGGCGACCGGGACCAGCGCCAGCGTCGCCGGGAGGTTGTTCACCACGTTGGCCAGGACGGCGGCCAGCGCGGCCACGCCGAGCAGCGCCACCAGTCCGTGCCCGTCGGGCAGCAGGGCGGTCAGCAGCCGGTCGAGCCCCGCCTGCCGCACCGCCAGGACGATCACGCCGAGCCCCAGCACGAAGGCGGCGAAGGGCAGGTCGGCGGCGCGCAGGAGCTGACGGGGCCGGCTGCGCCCGGTCAGCAGCCGGCGGCCGCCCAGCACCAGCACCGCCATCGCGGCCGGGACCACCGGAGGTACCCCCAGGGCCGAAGCCACTCCGAACCCGGCCACGGTCAGTCCGACCACGACGAGCGCCAGGACCGGTGCCGGGGGCGCCTCGGTCACCGGGGCCGTGACCGTACCGGCCAGGTCGCGGCGGAAGACCGCACGCAGCAGCAGGTACTCCACGCCCACCGCGACCAACGTCGGTCCCAGCATGAGTCCGGTGAAGGAGACGAACGACAGCCCCGTCGCGGCGAAGGCCAGCAGATTCGTCAGGTTGGACACCGGCATGAGCAGCGACGCCGAGTTGGCGAGGTGGCCGGCCGCGTAGGCGTGCGGCCGGGCCGGTACCCGCATCCGTGCCGCGGTGGCCACCACGACGGGGGTGAGCAGCACCGCGGTGGCATCCAGGCTGAGCACGGCGGTGACGAGCGCGGCGACCACGACGACGCGGGCGAACAGCCGGCGAGGTGAGCGGCCGGCCCGGCGGGCGGTGACCGCGGCCGCCCACCGGAACAGGCCCTCGGCATCGGCCAGGTGCGCCAGCACCAGGAGAACGACGAGGAACCCGACGGTGGGCCCCAGCTCCGTGACGGTGCGCCCGGCGTCGCTCCAGCGGACCGCCCCGACAGCCGCCAGCAGCAGCGCGCCGGGGACGGCGACCGCCGCGGCGGGCACCCTGGGGGAGCCGGCAACGGCGGCCCACAGTGCACCGACGAGCAGGAAACCGGCCGGCACGGCGATCACGGCGACGCCCGCCGACTCAGCCGCGCAGGAACAGGTAGATCGACACCGCGACGCCGAAGACCACGATCAGCACCCGCAGCGGCGTGCTCGGGATGCGGGTGGCCACCTTCGCGCCCAGGAAGCCGCCGATCAGGCTGGCGGGGGCGCAGACCGCCACGTACTCCCAGGCGACGTCGGCCCAGATCCCGAAGATCACCACGGTCACGCTGGCGGTGATCAGCGACAGGACGCTCTTGACGGCGTTGGCCAGCTTCAGCCGACCGAGGCCCAGGCCGAGCACCCCGACCAGGATCACGCCCAGCGCGCCACCGAAGTAACCGCCGTAGACGGTGGCGAGGAAGAGCGCGACGTACAGCCACGCCGGGTCCCGCGGAACGCCGTCGACCTCGCGTCGGCGCAGCCGCTTGGTGACCAGCGGCTGGAAGGCCAGCAGGATGCTGGCCAGGAACACCAGCACCGGGACGACGGTGTCGAAGGCCGCCGACGGGGTGGTGAGCAGCAGCACCGAACCCGCCGTGCCGCCCAGCACCGCGGTGATGCCGAAGCGGATCAGCCGGCCGCGCTGACCGGCGTACTCCTTGCGGAAGCCGACCACCCCGCCCACGTAGCCGGGCCACTGGGCGATCGAGTTGGTGACGTTGGCGGGCACGGTGCCCAGGCCCAGGCCGACGAGAGTGGGGAAGAGGATCAGCGATCCACCGCCGGCGATGGAGTTGATGACGCCGGCGATCAGGGCGACCCCGGCGGCGATGAGCAGGTCGGCGGCGGACACGAACGGCGAGCCTACGGTGAACGGCATGCCGACCACGGTTCGGGCGCGCGCACTGTTGGTCCTGCTCGGAGGCGCCGGGGTGCTGCACCTGCTCCGGCCGCGGGGCTTCGAGTTCCTGGTGCCCCCGGAGCTCGGCCCGGCCCGCCCGTGGGTCCTCGGCAGTGGGGTCGCCGAGATCGGCACCGCGGCGCTGCTGGCCGCGCCGGTGACCCGGCGGGCGGGGGGATGGGCGGCGGCCGCGTTGCTGGTCGGGTTCGTCCCGGCGCACCTGCACACCTTCCGGGTGGTCCGGGGAAAGCCGGGGCCGACGGCGTTCGCCGTCCTCCGGTTGCCGCTGCAGGTGCCGATGGTGCAGGCCGCGCTGCGGGTCGCCCGCGCCCGCTGAGGCCGCTCCGGGATCAGGTGACTGATCGTGTCTGCTGCTGGCTCACGTCAGGAGGTGAGCCAGCAGCAGACACGGTGAGCCAGGACGGCGGTAGGCGTCAGCGGCCGCGGGCGGGGGGAGGCTCGGGGTCGGTCAGCCGCGCGCCGTCCATCCGGCTGCCGGCCTGCTTGACCCGGCGCAGCACGGTGGAGGTCTCCAGGGTCCGCACCGGCAGCGAGCCGACCCGGTCGGTGAGGAAGCGGTACAGGTGTGCGGTGTCCCGGCAGGTCACCGCCACCAGCAGGTTCGCCGTGCCGGTCACGACGGCGGTGTAGGCGGTCTCCGGCTCCCGGGCCAGTGACTCGCCGACGTGGGCGATGTCCGCCGGGGCGACGCCCAGCCAGAGCATCGCGCTCACCGGGTGCCCGAGCAGCTCGTTGGCGATCTCCAGGTCGAAGTACAGCGCCCCGGCTGCCCGCAGGGCCTCCACCCGCCGGGCGACCCGGCTCTCCGACCAGCCGGTGACCCCGGCGAGCTCGGCGTAGCTGAGCCGCCCGTCGGTCGCCAGCGCGGCGAGCAGCAGCTCGTCCTCCGGGTCCAGCGCGACCGGGGTCATCGCCGCCCGCGGGAACTCCGGGGTGAGCGCCTCGATCTGCTCGTCGGTCAGCCGGTCGTCGAAGCCGGTCCACTCGTAGGCACCGCCGACGTAGGCGTGCAGCACCGAGAAGGCGGTCAGGTCGATGACCTGCACGGTCCGCGGCAGCCGGTCCAGCAGCAGGGCGTCGCGCTGTCGCGGGGTGCGGGGCCGCGTCGCGCAGGTGATCTCCGCGCCGCCCGCGGTCAGGCTCACCCACGAGACGTCGGGACGGCGGGCCAGCGCATCGGCCACCGCCCCGGCCGCGGCGGGCTGGACCCGGACCCGGACGAACCAGTTGGGCTCGGTGGCCTCGGGAGTGGTCAGGCCGAGCACCCGGACGACGCCGTCGGCGCGCAGGCGTCGCCAGCGCCGGGCCACGGTCTGCTCCGACACCCCGAGGACGGTGGCCAGCCGGCTGAAGGGGGCGCGGCCGTCGGTCTGCATGGCGTGGACGATCCGGCGGTCGATGGCGTCGAGCACGGTCAGCATCCTGCAGTACGGCCTTCTTGCATGGAGGATCGCGTCACCTTCTCCTGGCTGACCGCACTCGTGTCGGTGCCCGGCGGCACAGTGGGGGCATGCGCAAGTGGTTGCCGCTGGTCGCGATCTGCACCGGCACGTTCATGCTCCTCATCGACGTCACGATCGTGAACGTCGCCCTGCCCGAGATGGCCACGGACCTGCAGACGAGCTTCAGCCAGCTGCAGTGGGTCGTCGACGTCTACGCCCTGGCACTGGCCGCGCTGGTGCTCGGCGCCGGGTCACTGGCCGACCTGTTCGGACGCCGGAGGCTCTATCTGATCGGGCTGGTGCTCTTCGCGCTGGCGTCGCTGGCCTCGGGGCTCGCGCCCAGTGCCGGCTTCCTGATCGCCGCCCGCGGCCTGCAGGGGATCGGCGGGGCGATCATGTTCGCCACCACGATCGCGCTGATCAACACCAGCTACGAGGGCCGCGACCGGGGGACGGCGTTCGGCATCTGGGGTGCCGTGGTCGGCGCCTCCGCTGCCCTCGGGCCGATCCTGGGGGGCGCGCTCACCGAGCTGTCCTGGCGGTGGATCTTCTTCGTCAACCTGCCGGTGACCGTGCTGGCCGTGGCCCTCACCCTCACCGCGGTGCACGAGGCCCGGCAGCAGAACGCGCCGCGGCCCGACGTCCGGGGCATCGTGCTGTTCACCGTGGGTGCCGGGGCCGTCGTCTTCGGGCTCGTCCGGGCCGCGGCCGACGGCTGGGGGCAGCCCGACGCCTGGGGGCCGATCGCCGGCGGGCTCGTCGTCCTGGCCCTCTGGATCGTCGTGGAGCTCCGTCGTCCGAACCCGATGCTCGACGTCCGGCTGTTCGGCAGCCGTTCGTTCACCGGGATCATGCTGGGCGCGCTGCTGCTCAACGGTGCCGCGTTCGCCGAGCTGATCTACACCTCGCTGTGGCTGCAGTCGATCGGCGGGCTGTCCCCGCTGCAGGCCGGGTGCGTGTTCATCCCGCTCTCTGCGCTGAGCTTCGGGGTGGCCGCCGTCGCCGGCCGCTTCCTGCAGACCCGACCGCCCCGGCTGGTCCTGGGCGGCGGGCTGCTGCTGATCGGCCTCGGTGGGCTGCTGCTCGCCCTCGTCGACGCGGAGTCCACGTGGCGGGTGCTCGTGCCGGGGCTGGCGGTGCTGGGCGCCGGTGTCGGCATGGCCAACCCGACGCTGGCCTCCGCGGCGCTGGCGGCCGTGCCCCGCGAGCGCAGCGGCATGGCCTCGGGTGCGGTGAACACCGCGCGCCAGCTCGGTTTCGCGCTGGGCGTGGCGGTGCTGGGCAGCGTCTTCACCGCCCAGGCGACGTCGGTGCTGCGCGACGGCGGCTCCGCGGACGCCGCGGGCACCGCGTCGGCGCTGACCGCCGGGCAGGCCGGCCAGCTCATCGGCTCCGCCCCGGCGCAGGACCGGGCCGGGCTCGCGGACCTGCTGGGCAGCGCCTACGCCGGCGGGCTGCGCGATGTCTTCCTGGCCTGCGGCGCGGCCGGCATCCTCGGGGGTCTGCTGGTGCTGTGGCTGGTCCGGGCGGCGGCGCCCAGCGGTGCGCACCAGTCCGGTGCGCCGCGGGAGGCTGCGCAGCCGGAGTCCGCGCCGGCGCACTGACCGGGGCAGACTCGCCGGCATGGCCACCCCCCCTCTGCCGTTCCCCGACGACTGGGAGCGCGCCCTCGTGATCGCCGCGCACCCCGACGACATCGAGTACGGGCCGGCGGCTGCCGTCGCCGTCTGGACGGCGGCGGGCAAGGAGGTCCACTACCTGCTGGCCACCCGCGGCGAGGCCGGCATCGCCGGGCTCCACCCCGCCCAGGCCGGCCCGCTGCGGGAGCAGGAGCAGCGCCGCTCGGCCGCCGCGGTCGGGGTGACGGAGGTGGAGTTCCTCGACCACCGGGACGGCGTGCTCGAGATGGGCCTGCCGCTGCGCCGCGACCTCGCCTGGGCGATCCGTCGGCACCGCCCGGACCTGGTGGTCACGATGCACGGCGGGGACACCTGGACCCCGCCCGGAGTCACGCCCGGGGCGCTGAACTCCCCGGACCACCGGGCGCTGACCCGCTCGGTGCTCGACGCGGTGGGCGACGCGGCCAACGAGTGGATCTTCCCCGACCTGGAGGGGCCGCCGTGGTCCGGCGTCCAGTACATCGCCGTCCATGCCGGGCAGCCTCGGCACGTCGTCGACGTCACCGCCGGCATCGAGGCGGCCGTCGCCTCGCTGACCGAACACCGCCGGTACCTGGAGGCGCTGTCGGACGACCCGGTCGAGGAACAGGCGCGTCGACAGGTCGACATGGCGACGCTGACCGAGGACGGCGGTCGCCAGGTGGGCTTCGGGCTCTACTGGGGCTGACCGGCGCGGCGGTCAGCGACCGAGGGCCTGCACGACGCCGGACGCGGCCTCGTCCAGGGCGGCGCGGGCAGCACCCCAGGACACCGTGGCGGGGAACTGCCCGAGCAGGACGACGGCCGTGCCGTCGGGCAGCGCGCCGCTGGAGTGCAGCTGGCGGGTGCCGGCGACACCGCACAGCCAGCCCTGCTTGACCACGATGTCGGCGTCCGCGTCGAGCGTCGGTGAGCGCAACCCGAACGCCTGGTCGAGCCGTCGGCCGCGGGTCGGGCACCGGCGGGGCGAGCCGCCAGGTGGCCTCGCAGGCGTCCTGCACGGCGTCCTCGGCGGACGGGCGGTCACCGAGCGCAGCACCGCCAGGCGGACCAGCGGCAGCCACTCCTCGTCGACGATCGCGGTCATCGTGGCCTGGTCGAGCTGGAAGAGGCGCTCGGTCACGCGGGGCGGGGCGGCCGTCACGACCTCGGCCGGGGATGAGGGCGGCGGTTCATCGTCATGCTGGTCAGACGCCCGGGGCACGGATCGGTTGGTCGACGGGTTGTGAGCTGGACCACAAAGCCCTCCGGGTCTCGTCCACGGGATCTTCCCGGTGGGTAGGCTCCCCGACACGACGGACGAGTCGGCTGGGCGGTCGCGTCGGTGGGGGAGACCCCGCCGCCGAGGAACGTCCGGGCTCCACAGGGCAGGGTGGTCGTTAACAGC
>JAOPVN010000261.1 GCA_025966175.1 Modestobacter sp.
CAGCCAGAACGGGCGGGTCCGCACCGCGTCGGCGAGTCCGCGCAGCGCCGTGCGGGCCGGGTTGCCCTGCACCGGATCGGCGTCGTCCTCCGGGGTGCCGCCGTACGGGGCGACGCCGACGTCGCGCGGCCGGTCGCGCAGCAGCCAGGCCACGAACGGGGCCACCACGAGCGCAGCGGCCGCGGTGCCCAGCGCCGCCGGTCGCCACCCCCACCGCGTGCTCACCGCGGCCACGAACGGCAGGAAGATCAGCTGCCCGGTGGCGCCGGCCGCGGTGAGGACGCCGGACACCAGCCCGCGGCGGGCGACGAACCAGCGGCCGGTCACCGTGGCCACCAGCGACATCGCCATCGACCCGGTGCCCAGGCCCACGAGCACGCCCCAGCAGAGCACCAGTTGCCAGCTGGCGGTCATGAAGACCGTCAGGCCGCTGCCCAGCGCCACCACCAGCAGCGCGGTGACGACGACCCGACGGATGCCGAAGCGCTCCATCAGCGCGGCGGCGAACGGGGCGGTCAGCCCGTAGAGCGCCAGGTTGATCGCCACGGCCAGCGAGATCGTCGACAGCGACCAGCCGAACTCCTCGTGCAGCGGGTCGATGAGCACCCCGGGGACCGCACGGAAGGCTGCCGCGCCGATCAGCGCCAGGAAGGTCACCGCGGCGACCCACCACGCGGGGTGGATCCGGCGGGTGCGCGGCGGCGGCAGGGTCGTCACAGGGCAGATCCTGCCGGTGGGGGCACGGCCGAGCCAGTGGCCGGACAGCCAGCATGTGCAAGAATCCGGCCATGCCTGCCCATGAGGTCGCCGTACTGGCCCTGCCGGACGTCGTCGGCCTGGAGCTGGGCCTGCCGCACCGGCTGCTCGGCATCGCCGAGGACGAGGCCGGGCGGCCGCTCTACCGGGTGCGGACCGCCACCCTGGACGGCCGGCCGGTGCGCACGTCGGACGGCTTCTGGGTGCAGCCCGAGCACGACGCGTCGATCCTCGAGGACGCCGGCACCGTCGTCGTCCCGGGCATGGAGGGCGGTCCGGCGCTGAGCGAGGGCCGCATCCCGGCCGAGCTCCGCGCGGCCCTGCAGGACGCGGCCGGCCACGCGCGGCTGGTCTCGCTGTGCACCGGCGCCTCGGTCCTCGCCGCGGCCGGGCTCCTGGACGGGCGGCCGGCCGCCACGCACTGGCGGGACGCCGATCAGTTCCGCCGGGTCTTCCCCGCCGTCCACCTCGACCCCGAGGTGCTGTTCGTGGATGACGGGGACGTGCTCACCTCGGCGGGCGTGGCCGCGGGCATCGACCTGCTGCTGCACCTGGTGCGCCGGGACCACGGCAGTGAGGTGGCGACCCGGGTGGCCCGACGCAACGTCGTCTCCCCGTGGCGCGACGGCGGTCAGTCGCAGTTCATCGAGCGGCCGATGCCCGACCCCGACGGCGCCGGAACGGCGGACACCCGGGCCTGGGCGCTGACCCGGCTGGGCGAGCCGCTGACGCTCGCCGAGCTGGCCGGACACGCCCGGATGAGCGTGCGGACCTTCACCCGCCGCTTCCGTCAGGAGACCGGGGTCAGCCCGCAGCGGTGGCTGACCCAGCACCGGGTGGCGCTGGCCCGGCACCTGCTGGAGTCGACCGACACGCCGGTCGAGCGGGTCGCCGGTGAGGCCGGCTTCGGCACCACCGCGTCGCTGCGCCAGCACCTGCACGTGGCGATCGGGGTCGCTCCGCTGGCCTACCGGCGCACCTTCCGGGGCTCGGCGACCAGCGCTGGCGCGCACACCCCCATGTGACGAGGGACTCCTCCAGTTCCGCCCGGTGACCGGACGGGTCTGGCAGAGTGAGGGGCACCGGCGCCGCCCCCCGCTCATCCGAGAGCAGGTGGACTCGACGTCGGCGCGAGGCTGCGCCACCGAGGCGCGCCGGCGATCCGACGTCCGACCCGGATGTGCGAAGCGGCCCCACAGAGGTGGCCCCGCGCCCGGTGGATGAACGGTGGCCACCGAAGTGTTGAGGACAACGTATGACTTCCAGCCCGTACACCCCTGCCCAGAACGACAGCGCTGACCGCCCGCGCCGTCGCGCCACCCGCCCGGCCGCCGCTCCTACGGCGAACGCCGACTCTGCCGCCTCCCGCACCGCCCCCACCGCAGCACCGGCTGCTTCCTCCGCCGAGGGCGACGCCAACCGTCGTCGTCGGGGTGGCCGCGGCCGTGGCACCGGCCCCCGTCCCGAGGGCCAGCAGTCCGCGCCGCGCACCCAGCACCGCGCCGAGGAGACCGTCCCGGTCGCCCCCGTCGTGCCGCTCGGCGCCGACGCCACCGTGCTGCCCACCGACAGCACCTTCGCCGAGCTCGGCGTCCCCGCGCCGCTGGTCGAGGTCCTGACCGCCAGCGGCATCACCGCGCCGTTCCCGATCCAGGTGGCGACGCTGCCCGACACGCTCGCCGGGCGTGACGTGCTCGGCCGTGGCCGCACCGGCTCCGGCAAGACCCTCGCCTTCTCCATCCCGCTGGTCGCCCGGCTGGCCACCTCTCCCAGCAAGCGGCAGCCCAAGCGGCCGCGCGCGCTGATCCTGGTGCCGACCCGCGAGCTGGCCAACCAGGTCGCCGCCGTCGTCGACCCGATGGCCCGCGCGCTGGGCATGAAGACCACCGTCGTGTTCGGCGGTGTCGGCCAGAACCCGCAGGTGCAGGCCCTCGCCGGCGGCATCGACGTGCTCATCGCCTGCCCCGGCCGACTCGAGGACCTCATCAAGCAGGGCCACTGCGACCTGGGCGCCGTCGAGATCACCATCCTCGACGAGGCCGACCACATGGCCGACCTGGGCTTCCTGCCCGGCGTCAAGCGCCTGCTGGACCGCACCCCCAAGGTCGGCCAGCGGCTGCTGTTCTCCGCCACCCTGGACAACGGCGTCGACGTGCTGATCAAGCGCTACCTGACCAGCCCGACCACGCACTCGGTCGACCCGGCCGTCGCGCCGGTCTCGACGATGACCCACCACGTGTTCCGGGTTGACGCGGCCGACAAGGGCCAGATCGTCCAGGAGCTCGCCTCGGGTGAGGGCCGCGTCGTGCTCTTCACCCGCACCAAGCACCAGGCGAAGAAGCTGGCCAAGCAGCTCACCGCCGCCGGCGTGCCCGCGGTCGACCTGCACGGCAACCTCAGCCAGAACGCCCGCGAGCGCAACCTCGAGGCGTTCAGCACCGGTGAGAGCCGGGTGCTGTGCGCGACCGACATCGCCGCCCGCGGCATCCACGTCGACGACGTGGCGATCGTCGTGCACGTCGACCCGCCGGCCGAGCACAAGGCGTACCTGCACCGCTCGGGCCGTACCGCCCGGGCCGGCGCCGGCGGCATCGTCGTCACCATCGCCACGCCCGACCAGGCCGGCGAGGTCCGCACGCTGGCCCGGATGGCCGGGATCACCCCCGAGGTCTCGGCGATCAAGCCGGGCGCCCGGGAGATCACCGCGCTGACCGGTCCGGCCGCGCCCTACGTCGAGCCCGCCCCGGTGGCTGCACCGCAGCCGCAGGGCCCCGGCGGCGGCGGTCGTCGTCGCAGCGGTGGCGGCGGCGGTGGGACGTCGTCCCGCACGGCGTCGTCCGGGTCGTCGTCCTCCGGTGGCTCGAGCCGCGGCGCCGGCCGTCCGGCCGGTCCGGCGCGCACCCGCGCCGAGCTGGCCGCA
>JAOPVN010000328.1 GCA_025966175.1 Modestobacter sp.
GGCCCTTGGCGGCCAGCGCCGGCCGGGCGCGGACCAGGTACTCCTGCACGGCACGGACGGCGTAGCTCCCGACCGGGACGACGCGCTCCTTGCCGCCCTTGCCGGCCAGCCGCACCGCGGCCGAGGCGAGGTCGAGGTCGTCGACGGCCAGCCCGACCGCCTCGGAGATGCGCGCGCCGGTGCCGTAGAGCAGCTCCAGCAGCGCCCGGTCGCGCAGCCCCCGCGGGCCCTCGAGCGAGCCGGCGCCGGCGATCAGCGCCTCCACCGACTCCACCGGGATCGCCTTGGGCAACCGGCGCGCGGGGGCGGGAGGTTTCACCTCGGCGGCGACGTCGGCGGGCACCAGCCCATCGAGCAGCGCGAAGCGGTGCAGCCCACGGACGGCGACCACCGCGCGCGCTGCCGATGTCGCGGACAGCGGCGGGTGCTCGTCGTCGCCGGAGCGCAGGGCGACCAGGAACGCGGCGACGTCGGACTCCCCCACCTCACCGAGGCCGGTCACGCCGGCCGCGGCCAGGAAGTCCGCGTAGCGCCGGAGGTCGCGGCGGTAGGAAGTGATCGTGTTGGCCGCCAGGCCGCGCTCGACGGTGAGGTGGTCGAGGTAGCCGCCGACCACCCGCTCGACGGCGGGACCGGCGGGGGCGGTCGGGCGGGCGAGGGCGGTGGGGCGGGCCGGAGATGCAGCCGTCAGGACAGCACCTCCTGCCAGCGGACCGAGGGCAGGCCGTGCGCGTCGGCGACGCCGGCGTGCACGAGCTGTCCGCCGGCCACGTTGACCCCGCGGGCCAGCGCCGGGTCGGCGGCCAGCGCGGCCGGCGTGCCCTGGTCGGCCAGCGCGAGCACGTAGGGCAGCGTGACGTTGGTCAGCGCGTAGGTGGAGGTGTGCGGCACGGCGCCGGGCATGTTGGCCACGCAGTAGAAGACCGACCCGTGGACGACGAACGTCGGGTCGTCGTGCGTGGTCGGGCGGGTGTCCTCGAAGCAGCCGCCCTGGTCGACCGCGATGTCGACCAGCACCGAGCCGGGCAACATCTGCGACACCAGCTCGTTGCTCACCAGCGTGGGCGCCTTCGCCCCGGGCACCAGGACGGCCCCGATCACCAGGTCGGCGTCCAGCACCGCCCGCTCGACCTCCAGGGCGTTGGAGGCGACGGTCTGCAGGTGCCCGCGGTAGAGCCGGTCGGCGGCGCGCAGCTTCTCCAGGTCGCGGTCCAGCACGGTGACCTGCGCCTGCATGCCCAGCGCGATCGTCGCAGCGTTCATCCCGGAAACCCCGGCGCCCAGGACGACGACCTTGGCCGCGTGCACCCCGGAGACGCCGCCGAGCAGCACCCCGCGACCGCCGGAGGCCCGCTCCAGGGTGTGCGCCCCCACCTGCGGGGCCATCCGCCCGGCCACCTCCGACATCGGCGCCAGCAGCGGCAGCGCGCCGCCGTCGGTCTGCACCGTCTCGTAGGCGATTGCGGTGGTGCCGGAGGCGAGCAGCGCGTCGGTGCACTCGCGGGAGGCGGCCAGGTGCAGGTAGGTGAACAGCGTCTGACCGGCGCGCATCCGGCCGTACTCCTCGGCGACGGGCTCCTTGACCTTCAGCAACAGGTCGGCCGCGCCCCACACGTCGTCGGCGGTGGGCACGATGTGCGCCCCGGCGGCGGTGAAGTCGGCGTCCGGGATGGACGAGCCGGCGCCCGCGTCGTGCTCCACGAGCACCTCGTGCCCGGCGGCGACCAGTTCGGTCACCCCCGAGGGGGTCAAGGCGACCCGGTACTCGCGGTTCTTGACCTCTCGGGCGACACCGACCCGCATCAGCACTGACTCCCCGTCTCGGCGGACGTCCCCGGGGTGCCGGCGACGCCACCGCGTCGTGGCGGCCCGGTCGGGGCGCGCCTCGGCCGGAGTCTAGGCACGGGGCGGCCCGGCGGAGGGTCACCGGGCGGGCTCGACCCGTCGTCCCGGCGTCCCGGATCGCCGTCGCGCCCGGCATGACGGACCATGCCGGGGACCCGCCCCCGCGTCCCTCCGGAGCTGCCCGATGCGCCTCTACGCCGACCGTCCCGAGCACCGAACCCGGCAGCTCGCCGCCGATCTCGGCCTGCTGGCCTGGGCGGCGCTGTGGGTGCTGGTCGCCCGGGTGGTGCACGAGGCGGTGCTGGTGCTCGCCGAGCCCGGCCAGGCCGTGGCCGACCTGGGCCGGTCCATCTCGGACACGATGGGCTCCGCGGCGGGCGTGGCCGCGGACGTCCCGGTGGTCGGTGACGAGCTGGCCAGCCCCTTCGATGCGCTCGGCAGCGCGGGCAGAGCGGTCACCGGCGCCGGCGAGGGCGCCTCGGACGCCGCGCGGACCCTGGCGACGGTGCTCGCCGTCGTCCTCGTGGTGCTGCCGGTCGGCTGGCTGCTGCTGCGCTGGCTCCGCTGGCGGATGGGCTGGCTGCGGGAGGCGACCGCTGCCGACCGGCTCCTCGCCGGCGGCCCCGACGGGCTCCCCGACCTCGAGCTGCTGGCCGCCCGGGCGATGGCGACCGCCCCGCTCCCCCAGCTCGCCCGTCTGCCGGCCGGCACGGGGGCCGGCTGGCGGGCGGGCGACCCGGCGGCGCTCCGCGCGCTGGCCGGGCTGGAGCTGGGTCGGTTGGGGCTGTGGACACCCCAGTGAGGAGCCCTGCTCAGCTGACGCTGTACCCGCAGGCCGCCACCGCGGCGGCGCAGACGTCCTCGTCCTGCTGGCCGGTGCCGCCACTGGCGCCCAGCGCGCCGAGCAGCTGCCCGTCGGAGTAGATCGGGACGGCGCCCGGCTGCGGGGTGAACCGGCCGTGGGTCATCGCCGTCAACGCGGAGGCGAAGTTCGGCAGCGGGTCCATCTTCGCCTTCTGCGCGGCGCTGGGCGCACCGTAGGCGGCCGCCGTCCAGGCCTTGCCCTGCGCCACCTCGGCGGAGATCCAGGGCGCCCCGTCCATCCGGACCAGCGCCACGAGGTGGCCGCCCGGGTCCATGACGGCGAAGGACATCGGGACGCCCACCGTGGTGGACTCCTCGCGGGCGGCCTGCAGCAGGGACAGGGCCTGGTCGTGTGTCAGCACCCGGTCACCTTCGCCCGGACGGAGCTCCGGAGGCAAACCGAGAGGATCAGCCGGCGTCGAGCGGCCGCAGCCGCGGCGAGCCGGCCCGCAGCTGGGCGGCGGCGAGCAGGCCGATGACGGCGAGGGAGTTGCGCACCTTCCCGTCGAACACCCACTGGACGGCCTCGGCCAGCGGCACCCGCTCCACGGTCATGTCCAGCTCTTCGTGCTCGACCGTGAAACCGACGGGCCGGGCGGCGGCGGAGAGCCCCTCGGCCAGGTACATCAGCACCAGCTCGTCGCAGAAGCCCGGCGACGGGTACTGGGTGGTCAACAGCGACCACCGCTGCGCGGCCAGCTGCGTCTCCTCGGCCAGCTCCCGGCGCGCGGTCTCCACCGGCGGCTCGCCGTCGACGTCCCGCAGCCCGGCCGGCAGCTCCCACAGGTGCTCACCGACCGGATGCCGGTACTGGCGCAGCATGACCACACGGTCCTCGTCGTCGATCGCGACGATCCCGACCGCGCCCGGGTGGTGCACGACCTCCCGCACGCTGTGGCCGCCGCCGGGCATCGCCACGGTGTCCTTGCGCAGCGAGATGATCCGGCCCCGGTAGATCTCCTCGCTGGCGAGGACCTCGTACTCGTGACTCATCGCTCGCCCGTCGCCTTCGCAGCCGCCATCAGATGCCGACCGGCTCGTCCTCGGGCACCGGCAGCCGGGCGGCGTCCTGGTGGGTGACGGCGGCCTGCACGAACGCGGCGAACAGCGGGTGCGGCCGGGTCGGCCGGCTCTTGAGCTCCGGGTGCGCCTGGGTGCCGACGAAGAAGGGGTGGACGTCGGCCGGCAGCTCGGCGAACTCCACCAGCGTCCCGTCCGGCGAGGTGCCGGAGAAGACCAGGCCCGCCTCGCTGAGCCGGTCCCGGTAGGCGTTGGCGACCTCGTAGCGGTGCCGGTGCCGCTCGGTGACCTCGTTGTCGCCGTAGGCCGCGGCCACCACCGACCCCTTCTGCAGCACCGCCGGGTAGCTGCCCAGCCGCATCGTGCCGCCCATGTCCCGTTCGCCGGAGACCACGTCGAGCTGGGTGGCCATCGTGGCGATGACGGGGTCGGGGGTGTCCGGGTCGAACTCGGTGGAGTTGGCGTCGGCGATGCCGGCCAGGTCCCGGGCCACCTCGATGACCATGCACTGCAGGCCCAGGCACAGGCCCAGGGTCGGGATGCCGTTGACCCGGGCGTGCCGGATCGCGCCGAGCTTGCCCTCGATGCCCCGGACGCCGAAGCCACCGGGAACGCACACGCCGTCGACCCCGGCCAACGCCGCGGCGGCGCCCTCGGCCGTCTCGCAGTCGTCGGAGGGGACCCAGCGGATCTGCACCCGGGAGCGGTGCGCGAACCCGCCGGCCCGCAGCGCCTCGGTGACCGACAGGTAGGCGTCGGGCAGGTCGATGTACTTGCCGACGAGGGCCACCGTCACCGTCTGCTTCGGGGAGTGCACCCGGTCGAGCAGGTCACCCCACACGGTCCAGTCGACGTCCCGGAAGGGCAGCCCGAGCCGGCGGACGACGTAGGCGTCCAGGCCCTCCCGGTGCAGCACCTTCGGGATGTCGTAGATCGACGGCGCGTCGGGGCAGGAGATGACCCCCTCGGCCTCGGTGTCGCACATCAGGCTGATCTTGCGCTTGAGGCCCTCGTTGATCGGGCGGTCCGAGCGGCAGACCAGCGCGTCGGGCTGGATGCCGATGCTGCGCAGCGCGGCGACCGAGTGCTGGGTGGGCTTGGTCTTCAGCTCACCCGAGGGCGCGATGTAGGGGATCAGCGAGATGTGCAGGAAGAAGCAGTTGTCCCGGCCGATCTCGTGCCGCACCTGGCGGGCGGCCTCGAGGAAGGGCAGCGACTCGATGTCGCCGACGGTTCCACCGATCTCGGTGATCACCACGTCCACCCGCTCGGCGGAGTCCGCGCCGGCCAGGATCCGGGCCTTGATCTCGTTGGTGATGTGCGGGATGACCTGGACCGTGTCGCCCAGGTACTCCCCGCGCCGCTCCTTGGCGATCACGTTCGAGTAGACCTGGCCGGTGGTCACGTTGGCCCGGCCGGACAGATCGGTGTCCAGGAAGCGCTCGTAGTGCCCGATGTCCAGGTCGGTCTCGGCGCCGTCCTCGGTGACGAACACCTCGCCGTGCTGGAAGGGGTTCATCGTCCCCGGGTCCACGTTGAGGTAGGGGTCCAGCTTCTGCATGGTGACCCGTAGGCCCCGGCTGGAGAGCAGTGCCCCCAGCGAACTTGCAGTCAGGCCCTTGCCCAGTGACGACACGACGCCGCCGGTGACGAAGACGAACTTCGTCGGCTGGGAGTTGGGGAGAAGAGGTCCGCGGTCACGAGATTCTGCCAGTCGACCCACGGACGCCCACGTTAACACGGG
>JAOPVN010000343.1 GCA_025966175.1 Modestobacter sp.
TGGTGCCGATGGGCTCGGCCGGGGTCAAGGCCATGTCCGTCGTCCGCGGCACCACCGACGCCTAAGTCCACGGCGGCGGCCAGTACGAGTGGGACTCCGCCGCACCCGTCGCCGTCGCCCGCGCCGCCGGCCTGCACACCAGCCGGCTCGACGGCTCACCGCTGCGCTACAACCGGCCCAACCCCTACCTGCCCGACCTGCTCATCTGCCGCCGCGAGCTCGCCGGCCGGCTGCTCACCGAGCTGGCCAAGCTCGCGGGTCAAGCCCCGACAGCGTGATCAGCGGAGACCCGGGCAGCGGGTGAGCGCAGCGGTCAGGCGCCGCCGCAGTTGATGTTGGTCGCGCCGCCACCCGCACCCTGCGCGACGTTGTCGCATCGCACCCGGGTGCTCTCCCGGATGGTCCGCGGCCCGGCGACGTTGATGCCGACGCCGTCGCCGTCGACGACCGCGGTGTTCCCGATGAACACGTTGTCCTGCCCCCAGCCGTCGAGCACCTGGTGCACCTGGAAGCCGTCCGCCGGGGTGTGAGTCCCGGTGTTGCCCTCGATCGTCCAGCCGTTGCCCTTCACGTCGACCCAGGAGTCTGCCTCGACCATTGCGGCGCCGTCGAAGATGTTGCCCCGCAGGGCGCCCCCGGTCGTGCCTTCCTTGATGTCGACCGGTTCGGCCGTCGTACCGGAGATGTCGTTGCCCTCGATGACGTTCCGGTCGCTCCGGTCGGGCCCGCAGTTACTGATCTGACACCAGTTGCTCTCGGCGGTCCCGACGTAGATGCCCTCGCCGTACTTCGGCTTGCGCAGCCCCGTGTCGCGCACTGTGTTGCCGGTGACGACATTGTCGGTGCTGGTGGTGCGCAGGTGGATCGCCTCGTCGCCCATGGAGGTCACCAGCAGGCCGTCGATCCGGTTGCCGACGCCGGCGTCGACCATGACGCCCTTCTTCCCACCGGTGACCGTGAACCCGGTGACCTGCCAGTACGCCGCCCCGCTGAGGTGCAGGGTGAAGTCGCCGTCAACCGCCCCGCCGTCGAGGACCGCCGCCCGGCTGCCGCACAGGTGGATCGGCTGGTCGGCCGTGGCCTTCGCCGTCGCCACGAAGTGGCCCGCGTACGTGCCGTCGGCCAGCCGGATGACCTGGCCGGGCGTCGCCTCGTCCAGGGCACGCTGCAGTTCGTCGGCGGTCGTCACGTCCACCACCGACGCGCCCTCGCACCCGGCCGGGGGAGGAGCGGCCGGCGCCGCGGTGCCCGTCGGGGTCGGCGGCGGCGACGCTGCGGGAGAGCCGCTCGAGGTCGTGGGAGCGGCCGTGGTGTCGCCGCCGGACCCGGAGGAGCACGCGCTCAGCACGACGAGCGCCAGCGCGGCGAGCAGGACGGCAGGTCGGCGCATCAACCAACGGTAGGGGCCGGGACGGGGGATGGCGATGCTGCTGCCTCCGCCGTTCAGAGCTGCCCGCTCGGGATCCGCCGGCCGACGTCCACCTGGACCGGCGCCGCCCGCTCGCGGCGGACGACCTCCGGGTAGGGCGTTCCTACGGGCCGCTGCGGCCGGTTACGGCGTGCCCGCACGGCGAGCAGCAGTGGCGCGCCGAGCAGGGCCACCCAGAGCAGCAGCAGCGGGTGGTTGGGGATGAACGTCGACCAGTAGGTCACGTCGTCCCGGTCCCGGGTCCAGCCCGCCACGTCGTTGCCCGACAGGTCGATGCTCACGCCCGCGTCGACCCGGTAGACGTCCAGCCCGCTGGGTCCGCGTCCACCGATGGTGTTGTCCGACACCGAGGAACCGTCCGCGGCCCCGACGACGGAGACCGCGTGCGCCGTGGCCTTGCGGACGTCGTTCCCGGTGACCGTCACGGCGGCGTCCCGCACCCGGATCGCCGTCTCGCTGCCGGAGAGCTGGTTGCCCCGCACCGTCGCGGTGCCGGCGCTCACCGAGATGCCGAACCGGCGGTTGCCGGAGACGGTCGTGCCCTCGATGCTGGTGGGCGCGGTGGTGCCCACCACCACGATCCCGTCGGTGTTGTCGGCCACCCTGGTGTCGGCGATGGTGACGTCGTCGCCGTCGACGACCCGTAGGCCGGCCTTGCCGTTCTGCCGCAGCACGCCACCGGAGACGTGCACCTGCCCGTAGGCGCGCAGCGAGGCCCCGCCGGCGGACTGGCCGGCGGACAGCGGCGTGCCGCTGAAGAAGACGCCGTAGTCGGTGTTCTCCTCCGCGGTGACGTCGGTGTAGGTGATCGACTCCGACCCCTGGTCGGCGGAGAACCCGTGCCGCCCGTTGCCCCGGGCGGTGCTGTTCCCGATCGTCGTCGCCGCCGTGCTGCGGTGCAGCGACAGCCCGTCGACCTCGTTGCCGGAGAAGTCGGAGTCCGTCACGGTGATCCCCTGACCCTGCGAGGCGAACGCGCCGTAGTGGTTCTCCCGGAACGACGAGCTGGTGATCGCCCCGGTCGCCGCGGTCCTGGTGCTCCCGGTCCACGCCACACCACTGGTCCGGCCGGCCCAGAAGCCGAGGCCGTCGGCGGCCACGTAGCGCACTTGCATGTCCCCGCTCACGTCCCGGATGTAGGCGCGCCCGTCGACCGCCGTCCGGTCCGGTGTCTGCGCGGCGGGGTCCCAGCTGGTCACGGTGAGCTGCTGCCCCTGGGCGCCGGCCAGCACGAGGTCGGCCTTCCAGGCCACCAGGGACACGAAGCCCGACAGGTCGCTGCTGAGCCGCAGCGTGCCCCCCGGTGCGGTGATCGTCAGCCGGGCGCCCGGGGCGACGAAGACGTGCTTGGTGATCAGCACCGAGCCGTCGGGCTGGACCTGGGCGGCGCCGTAGGTGAGCAGGTCGGCCAACCCGTAGCTGAGGCCTCCGGCGGTGAGGACCAGGGTCTGCGACCCGTCGAGGCTCTGCAGGTACGGCGGGGACCCGGGCCGCACGGAGGCCACCAGGGTGAGCAGTCGCTGGTCCTCATCCGACAGGATGCCGCTCTGCCGCTCCGCGAGGACGCCGGAGGTCAGCGGGGTCGACGACGTCGCCCCGGCCGGGACGCTCCGGACCGTCTCGTCGGCGGAGAACGGGTTGCCGAACGACCCCACACCCAGGACGGCGAGCACCACCCCGGCGGCGGCCAGCAGAACGGTGGCGCCGATCCGGTGCCGCCCGCTCACGCGGTCACCGCGGCGACCGGCGCGGCGGCAGGGGACGTGCTGAGGCTGGCCTCGTCCTGACCCTCACCACCGGTGAGGTCGGCCCGTCGGGTCAGCCAGCCCTGCTTGTTCATGGTGAACAACGCATAGGTCTTGATCGGCAGGGCCACCATCGCGATGACCACCGCCACCAGCGGCAGGATCAGGATGTCGGCCGGACGACGGCGCAGGTGGCTGATGCTGCGGATGGCCCGGCCGAGCAGCGCCCACGTCAGGGACAGCGCCAGCGCCTGCCACCCGCGGTCGCCGAAGCCGCTGGAGACGACGTAGAAGACGGCGGCGAACATGGTCACCGGCGTGAAGAGGATCTGCAGCACGGTGATCTGGCTGACCAGCGGCACCCGCCACAGCCAGCCCTTCCAGACCGCCGTCAGGTAGCAGCGGTAGGAGTTGCGGCTCCACCGGAGCCGTTGCTTGCAGAAGGCGCGGAAGGTCCTGGGGAACATCGACAGTGCCCGGGCGGTGTCCTGGTGGACGGTCCTGAAGCCGCTGGCCAGCACCAGCCAGGTCAGCCGGCCGTCGTCGCCGGCGATGCAGCGGCGCCCCAGGAAGAACTCGTGCTCCAGGTGCTCCAGTACCGGAAGGACCGCCGTCCGCCGGTAGGCCGCCGTCCGGCCCGAGACGCAGACCACGGCGCCGGCACGAGCGGTCGCCGGCACGTAGTCCAGATAGCGCAGGTCGATGATCCAGTCCGCGATGCGGCGCCAGATGCTGGTGCGCGGACCGAGGACGTGCTGCCGGGTGCCGACGGCGCCGACGGTGGGGTCGGCAAAGGGCATCTGTACGGCGCTGAGCAGGCCAGGCCGCCAGCTGGTGTCCGAATCGCACAGCACGAGCACCTCGCCGGTGGCCGCGCGGATGCCGACGCCCAGTGCGGAGCGCTTTCCCTCGTGGGCGAAGGAGATGACCGTCAGCTGCGGGTTCTTCCGGGCGCTCAGCCGGGCGAGCGCCTCCCGGTCCCCGACGTCGAGGACGACGATCACCTCGGTGGGGCTCTGCGCGAGCCAGGTGTCCAGGCAGCGCTCCAGGACTTCGGGGTCCTCACGGAACGAGGGGACGACGACCGATGTCGTCGTCCGGAAGTCGTTGACCACCGGCCGGTACCGCGCGGACAGGATCTTGCGGATCAGCCAGATCGACCAGGAGAGGGCGCCCACGACGCCGATCGGCAGCAGCAGCCGCCAGTCGCGGGCGATCACGGACAGGACGTCGGACACAGGCGAACTCCCCAGCGAGGACAGGGACGGAATGCGAGGTCTTCCACCGGCGACGCGCAGCGGAATGATGTGGGCATGATGAAATGGCCGACGAGGATTGGCGCGAATTGCGAGGAATGGTCGACGCGCTCGGGGCTCACGCGGCCGATGGCGCGCAGGTGGCCCTCTTCTCGGGCCCCAGGCGCATGCGGACGAGTTGCTGCCTGCCGGGCCCGGCACGGACCGGGGACAGCCTGAGAGCGCGCAGCGTGTGCGAGCGGGCGGGAGCCGGACCCCCTCCCCGTCGAGGGGGCGGCACCCACGGGCGGGCCGACCCGACGGAGGCCGGCGTGGACGACAGTCATGATGCACGGCAGATCGGTTGTGTGCATGCTGCCGTGGAACTACTTGCGATGTCATTGCCCTACCGACACGTAATGTTGCGCTCAGTCACAGGAGCGTGGTGATGCATTCGATGTCCATTCGGCTGGCGAAATGGACTGTCGCCCCCGTACGGTGACTGGGGTACTCGCCTTCCCCATGGGCGGAAGACGCCGTTCCGCCATTCGTCTTGCGCTACGGAGTCCCCATGAAGATCTCGGTCATCGGTTGCGGCTATCTGGGTGCGGTGCACGCGGCCTCGATGGCCCAGTTGGGCCACGACGTCGTGGGCATCGAGGTCGACCAGGCCAAGGCGGCGATGCTCGCCAGCGGCAAGGTGCCTTTCTTCGAGCCCGGGTTCGAGGAGTTGCTGGGGCGTTCGCTCGCGTCCGGGCGGCTGAGGTTCAGCCCCGACATGGCCGACGCGGCCGGGTCGAAGGTCCACTTCCTCTGCGTGGGCACGCCGCAGAAGCGGAGTGAGTACGCCGCGGACCTCCGGTTCGTCGAGGCCGCGACCGAGTCGCTGCTGGCCGTCCTGGAGCCGGGTGATCTGGTGGCCGGCAAGTCCACCGTGCCGGTGGGTACGGCCGCCGGTCTCGCGGAGATGGTCGCGGGCAAGGTGCCCGAGGCGATGGTGGCGTGGAATCCGGAGTTCCTGCGGGAGGGGTTCGCGGTGGAGGACACCCTGCACCCGGATCGGCTGGTCTACGGCCAACCGGAAGGGAAGGACCGGGAGACCGCGCGTGCGTTGTTGGATGAGGTGTACGCGCCGATCGTGGCCGCGGGGACGCCGCAGGTGATCACCGATTACGCGACGGCGGAGATGGTGAAGACGGCGGCGAACTCGTTCCTGGCCACGAAGATCTCCTTCATCAATGCGATGGCCGAGTTGTGCGAGGCGACCGGCGCGGATGTGAAGCAGTTGGCCGATGCGATCGGGCATGACGACCGGATCGGGCGGAAGTTCCTCAACGCCGGGCTGGGCTTCGGCGGCGGGTGTCTGCCCAAGGACATCCGGGCGTTCATGGCCCGGGCCGGGGAGCTGGGGGCGGATCAGGCGCTGACGTTCCTGCGCGAGGTGGACAACATCAACATGCGCCGGCGGATCCGGATGGTGGAGTTGGCCCGGGAGGTCTGTGACGGGTCGCTGCTGGGCAAGCGGGTGGCGGTGCTGGGGGCGGCGT
>JAOPVN010000351.1 GCA_025966175.1 Modestobacter sp.
CGCCGAAGGACCCGGCGACCTCGCTCGGCCGGCCGAAGGCGGCCTGCTGGGCGGGGTGCGGCGGGGACGCCGGCGGGGTGCTGGGCTGCAGCCGGACGTCGGTCGGTGCGAACGCGCCCGTCGTCCCGGCCGGACGGCCGTAGGCAGCCGCCTGCTCGTCCGCGGCGCCGTCGCGGTGGCGGGCGTCGTCGGCCGGTCCGGGATCGGGACCGTCGGGCTCGGTGCCGGGCGTCTCGGTCAGGGCGTCCCGCCGGGGGGCAGGGAGGTGGTCGCGCCCACGGTCAGGGTGCGCACCACGGGCGGCACGATGTCGGTGCGCTCGGTCGGGTCGGTGCTCCGGACGGCACCGGCCACCGGACCGGACGGTGCGGGATCGTCGGCAGGCAGGCTGACGGCGAGCGCGACCACGCCCAGCCCGATCCCGGCCAGCGCGGCCCCGGTCATGCCCCGGCGCAGCCAGCGGGTGTTGCTGCCGGTGTCGGGTCGCTGTGGCTGGCTCGGGGCCAGCGGGATCGCCCAGGAACCGCCCGCCCCGCTCATGGTGAGCCCGTCGGCACCGGCGCTCAGCGTGCCCAGCCCTCCGCTGCCGGGCACGTCGGCGGTGAACGGGATGGCCTTCAGCCGGGACAGCAGGTCGCCGGGGACGGCGAGGTCGACGTCGCGCTGCAGCGCGGCCTTGGCCTCGCGCTGCGCGGCGACCGCCATCCGGCACTGCACACAGCCGCCCAGGTGCCGGGCGGCCCGTCCGGCGGCGCCACCGGAGAGCTCACCGTCGACCAGCGCCGCGATCGCCTCCTGCGCCAGATGGCTCTCCAACATGCTCACGAGACCTCCTCGCCGGCGCTCGTCGACTGCGTTCGCCGGGCGGCTGTGCTCCTGGGTGAGCTCGCGAGCTCCCTCACCGGACACTCTCCTCCACGAGCGGTGCCCGACCGGGGGCCAGGTGGGCCAGCGCCTCGCGGAGCTGCACGCGGCCGCGGTGGATCCGGCTGCGGACGGTGCCGAGCTTGATCCCCAGGGTCGCCGAGATCTCCTCGTAGGTGAGGCCCTCAATGTCGCAGAGGACGACGGCCACCCGGAACTCCGGGGACAACGCGTCCAGCGCCGCCTGGATCTGCGGGTCCAGGTGGGTGTCGGCGTAGACCTGCTCCGGGGACGGCGAGGTGCCGGGCAGCCGCTCGGTGTCCTCGGGCAGCGCGTCGAAGCGGATCCGCTGCCGGCGCCGCACCATGTCCAGGAACAGGTTCGTGGTGATCCGGTGCAGCCAGCCCTCGAAGGTGCCCGGCGAGAAGTCCGCGAGCGAGCGGAACACCCGGACGAAGGTCTCCTGGGTGAGGTCCTCGGCGTCCTGCTGGTTGCCCGACAGGCGATAGGCCAGGCGGTACACCCGCGCCGAGTGGTCGCGCACGACCTGCTCCCACGAGGGCGCGACCCAGCCCTCGGCCGCGGCAGCGGCGGGCTCGGGCTGCACGGGACCCGTGGGTCCGGGCGCGCTGGGTCCGGTCACACCCTCAGGATCGCAGACAGCCGCCGATGACACCTCCCCACCGGGGGTGGTCCGCTCGGCGGGGCGCTGACTGGTGGCACGCGATAGACGCACGCCCGTTTCAACGGGTGGGGGCAGGGGTGGTGTTCCCGGCCGGGCCGGACGCACAGCGACTTGCCAGGCGGGCGGACCGGCGCGGCCCCCACTCGGGCGCGCCCGTACCGTCCGCCACTACCCTCGCCGGGTGACCAGCGCTGCCGGACCGCCCCGCTCAGGAGGGTCCCCGACCGGCGCGGCCGCCTACGCCGACAGCTTCGCCAGCGAGACGACCGCCCAGCTCGCGGCCCGACACCGTGCCCTGACCTCGGCCAGCGCCTTCGGCACGCCGCCCCCCGTCGACCCGGCGGTCGGGGCGACCCTGGCCGTCCTCGCCGCCGGCGGGAGCGCGCGATCGGTCGTCTCGATCGGCAGTGGTGGCGGGGTCGCCGGGCTGTGGCTGCTGCAGGGCATGCGCACCGACGGCGTCCTCACCGCCCTGGACGGCGACCCGGCCGAGCTGCGCGCCGCCCGGCGGGCGTTCACGGAGGCGGGCAGCCCCTCCGGACGGACCCGGTTGATCTTCGGCACCCCCGGGGAGGTGCTGCCGCGGCTCTCCCCCGGCGCCTACGACCTGGTCTTCTGCGACGGACCGCCGCTGGAGTACTCCGGCCAACTGCCCGGGCTGCTCGACCTGATCCGCCCCGGCGGTTCACTGGTCTGCCACGGGCTGCTGACCGGCGGCAAGATCGCCGACCGCTCGGCCCGCGACGCGCAGAGCGTCGCCTGGCGCGAGATCGCCCGCACCGTGCGCGAGGACGAGACGCTCATCTGCGCGGTCCTGCCCATCGGCGCCGGGCTGCTGGTCGCGACCAAGCGCAGCTGAGCCGCTCCGCCGTCCTGGCTCACCGTGCGTGCTCCTGACTCACCGCCCACCTGAGCCAGGAGCACGCACGATCAGGTGACCGCTTCGCGGAGCGGGTAGCGGCCCTTCTCAGCTGATGGCTCGGGCGCCCTTGCCGAGCACCACCACGCCGCCCTCGCTGACCTGGTACCGCTCCCGGTCGCGATCGAGGTCGACGCCGATGTGCGCCCCCGGCGGGACGACGACGTTCTTGTCCAGGATGGCCCGGCGCACGATCGCGCCCTCACCGATGTGGACGCCGTCCATCAGGACGCTGCCCCCGACCCGCGAGCCGCGCTCGAGCCGCACACCCGGCGAGACCACCGAGCCGTGCACCGAGCCGCCGTCGATGATCACCCCGGCGCTGACCATCGACTCCTCGGCCCGGCCGCCCAGCACGAACTTCGCCGGCGGCAGCATGGGCGGCAGGGTGTAGATCGGCCAGCGGTCGTTGTACATGTTGAAGATCGGGCTGACCGAGACCAGGTCCATGTGCGCGTCGTAGTAGGAGTCCAGGGTCCCCACGTCACGCCAGTAGCCATGGTCCCGGTCGGTCGCGCCGGGCACCTGGTTGCTGCTGAAGTCGTAGACGTACGCGTCACCGGCGGCGGCCATCATCGGCATGATCGATCCGCCCATGTCGTGCACGGAGGACTCGTCGGCGGCGTCGACCCGCAGCGCCTCGAGCAGCGCGTCGGTGGTGAAGACGTAGTTGCCCATGGACGCGAACGTCTCGTCCGGACTGCCCGGCAGCCCCGGCGGGTCCGCGGGCTTCTCCAGGAACTGGGTGACCTTGCCGCTCTCGTCGGCGTCGATGACGCCGAACGCGCTCGCCTCCTTGCGGGGCACGCGCAGGCCGGCGACGGTCACCCCGGCGCCGGTGGCCAGGTGCTGGTCGATCATCTGCGCCGGGTCCATCCGGTACACGTGGTCGGCACCGAAGACGACGACGATCTCGG
>JAOPVN010000370.1 GCA_025966175.1 Modestobacter sp.
AGCTCGGGCAGCGGACGGTTGATCTCCGGGTCCTGGACGGTGGCCAGGGCCGCGTTCACGGCATCGAGCGCCGGCGAGCCGGTCAACGTGTCGGACATGCGGGATGTGTCTCCTTCGACGGGGAGCCGGCGGTGCCGGGCCCACACCTGCTCGGGACCCGCGCGCGGGCGTGCTGCCACTGTACGGCGGCCAGCAGAGCCACCTGCCTGCGCTGGGGTGTGAGCCAGGGCGAGGCGCGTGCTCACTAGGGTCCATGGAGTGCCCCGCTCCGCCCGGTCCGCCACCCTGCGGGACGCCATCGGACTGGGCGTGGCCGTCGGCCTGTACGGCGTCGCCTTCGGTGCGGCCGCGGTGGGCGCCGGGTTGGACCCCTGGCAGGCGGTGACGATGTCGGCGCTGATGTTCACCGGTGCCTCGCAGTTCGCGCTGGTCGGGGTGCTGGGCGCCGGCGGAGGAGCCCTCGCCGCGATCGGCAGTGCCCTCCTGTTGGGCACCCGCAACACGGTCTACGGCGTCCGGCTGGCCCCGATGCTCGCCCCGCGCGGCTGGTTGCGGCGGGCGGGGGCGGCGCACTGGGTGATCGACGAGACGACGGCGATGGCGGTCGCGGCGCCCGACCGGGAGCTGGGCCGGCTGGCCTTCTGGGTCACCGGGGCGACCATCTACCTCGGCTGGAACGTGACCACGGTGGTCGGTGCGCTGGGGGCCGGGGCGCTGGGGGAGACGGCGCAGGCGGCGCTGGACTCGATCGTGCCCGCGGCCTTCCTGGCGCTGCTGTGGCCACGGCTGCGGCGCGGGGCGACCGAGGCCGGCGTCCAGCGCCGGGTGGCGCTCGGCGGCGCGGTCGTCGCGCTGGCGCTGACCCCGGTCGTGCCGGCAGGCGTGCAGGTCGTGCTCGCGGTCGTCGCCGTCGGGCTCGCCGGCCGGCCGCGGGCCCGGGAGACGGCCGCGTGAGCGCGGGGACGATGTGGGCCGTGGTGCTGGCCGGGTCGCTGGGCTGCTACCTGCTCAAGCTCGCCGGGCTCTCGGTCCCCGCTGCCTGGGTGCAGCGGCCGCTGGTGACCCGGGTGGTCGAGTTCGTGCCCGCGGCGCTGTTGGCGGCGCTGGTCGCGGTCCAGGCGGCGACGTCGGACGGGGGGCTGGTGCTCGACGGCCGACTGGTCGGGCTCGCGGTGGCGGCACTGGCGTTGGCCCTGCGCGCGCCGTTCATCGTCGTCCTGCTGGTGGCCGGCGTCGCCGGAGCGCTGGTCCACGTCGTCACCGGCTGACCGGATCTCCGAGCTGCTCGAGCCGCGCGGCACGGGTGTCGCCCCCGTGCGCCGTCACATCCTGTCGCTCTCTTGTCAGCTGTCCGTGATTGTTCCTGGACACATTGTTGGTCCGTGTACAGGAATGGTGCATGTGTGGTCGCGAAGAATGCGCTCGACCCGCTCCGGATGTGGGTCCAGTCGGCCGGCCGCACGGAGGGGATGGGGTCCCCGGCCGGGAATTCGATGAACTCCGACGGGCCGCCCGGCGACCTGATCTCCGCCCGGACCTGCGCCCGGGAAAACGCACATTTCTCCGTTCCGATCACTATTCCCTCGAACGGATCGGCGGGTTTACAGTCGGCCACCCCGCCCGTCGGATGACCGAGGTCGGCACGTCATGAATGTCGTGCCCGCTCCGGGATCTCGCGTCGGGTGTGGTCTGTCGTCCTGCTCCACCGACGAGGTGAAGGTGACCTGCCGATGAGTGACGAGATCACCGAGGCGACCAGGGGAGGGGCGGTCGGACCGCCGAGGGTGAGCGGGTCGACGCCGGACGCCGGCACCGAGCACCTAGACGTCTCCGTCGTCGTCCCCACCCGCAACGCCGAGTCGCTGATCGAGAACTGCCTCGCCTCGATCCAGCGGTCCCGTCCCCGTGAGCTCATCGTCGTCGATGGGATGTCCACCGACCGCAGCGTCGAGATCGCCCGTCGCCACGGCGCCGTCGTCCTCTCCGACGAGGGGCGCGGCCTCCCGCTGGCGCGACGGATGGGGGCCGAGCGCTCCGCGTCCCACCAGGTGGCGCTCGTCGACGTCGACGTGCGCCTCGGCGAGGGAGACCTCGAGCGACTGCTGGAGGAGTTCCGCACCGAGGGGTACACCGCACTCCAGGCCGGGCTGCACAGCGTCTCCGACTCGGGCTACTGGGGGCGCGCCCTGGCCAACCACCACCGCACGGGCCGCTCGAAGAACTGGTTCGGTGTGGTCGCCACCGTCTTCGACCGCGACGTGTTGCTGGAACACGGCTTCGACGACCGCTTCCTCTCCGGGGAGGACATCGATCTGCGGTGGCGGCTGCAGAACGCCGGCGCGAAGATCGGCGTCTCCCGGCGCACGGTGGTCGAGCACCGGTTCGAGGACTCCTGGGAGTTCGCCAAGGGCCAGTTCGTGGCCGACGGGCACGGCCTGGGCCGCATGGTCAGGAACCACGGGTCCCGCGCCCTGGTGCTGCTCGGCCTGCCGGCGGCGGCTGCGGCGCGCGGGATCCTGCTGAGCCTGGTCCGGCTCCAGCCCCAGTGGATCCCGTACTACGTCGTCTACGCGGTCTACAACTACCTGGCCATCGGGAAGGAGCTCGCGGGTCGGGCCACGCGGTTCCGCCGGGCACGCGTCGCCGGCACGCCCACATGATCGAACGCGCCGCCGCCCGCGTCGGCCTCGTCGCACCGACGTTCCGTCGCCTGCGGCGTCCGCGGGCAGGGAACGGCGCGCTGGCCATCGCGGCGCCGTTGCCGTCGACGATCAACTCGATGGCGCTCATCGCGGCGAAGGTGGCCGCGATGGGGCTGGGTGGGGTGTTCTGGCTGCTGGCTGCCCGGATCGCGACGCCGGCCCAGGTCGGGCTCGCGGCCGGTGCGGTGTCGGCGATGATGCTGTGCACCCAGGTGGCGATCCTGGGTTTCGGGTCGGCCGTCATCCTGCACCTGAGGACGAACGAGGGACGTCTCTCGGTCCTGCTGAACTCATCGCTGACGCTCGTCGTGTGCGCGAGCACCGCGTTGTCGGTGGGCTTCCTGGTCATCGCCGAGGCCGTTCTGGGGCAGCTCGACGTCGTCGCACACTCCCCCTGGTTCGCGGTGTTGTTCGTCGCCGCGGCGGTCTTCGGGACCCTCGGCATCCTGCTGGACCAGACCAACACCGCCCTGCGCCGCGGGGACCAGGCGCTGGTCCGGAACGTCGCCTTCGGTGGCGGCACCCTCCTGGGCCTCGTGGTCGTCGCGCTCGCCGTCGGCGACGTGTCGGCGCAGGCCGTCTTCGCCCCGTGGGCGGTCGCCGGCGCCCTGGCGACGGTGATCGGTCTGCACCAGCTGCGCCGGTCGGTCCACGGGTTCCGGCCGAGGGCGGCGGTCGACCGTCCGCTCAGCCGGCAGCTGGTCCGATCGGCGCTGCCCAACTATGGGCTGACCCTGGCCGACCGGGTGCCGGGGCTCGTCCTGCCCATCCTGGTCACCGAGCTGCTGTCGCCCGATGCCAATGCCACCTGGTACGGCGCCTGGATGATGGCCTTCGTCGTCTACACGATCCCGGTGCAGATCGGGCTGACGGTCTTCTCGGAGATCGCGCGCGACCCCGCTGCCGAGGCACGCGCGGTACGCCGGGGCATCACGACCTCGCTGCTGGTCGGTCTGCCCGCCGCCCTGGTCGTGGTGGTCGGCGCCCGTCCGTTGCTCGGCCTGCTCGGTGAGCACTACGCCGAGGGCGGGGTCACCCCGTTGCGGATCCTCGTGCTCGGCTGGATCCCGCTGACCTTCGTGCAGGCCTACTTCGCCTCCGCGCGCGCTCGGGGGCGGCTTCGTGAGGCGACCGTCGTGGCGGTGTCCGGTGCCGCGATCTCCCTCGCCGCAGCCGCCACCGCGGCCGTGCTGAGCGGCCTGACGGCCATGGCCGTCGCCTGGGTCGGCGCCCTGGTGCCGATGGCGCTGTGGGCCGTGTGGCGACTGCGCACCGCGGCCGTCGGCGACGTCACCGCACCGGCCGCCGGGGGAGTCGTCGCCGAGCCGGAGGCCCCGACGTCCTCAGCCCCGTCCCCACCCCGCGGCCGGGACGTCCACCGGCACGTCCGCCGGGCGTCGGCGGCGGCCCCCTGGCTGCTCCCCGTCATCGCCCTGGTGACCGCCTGGTCGTCCCTCCGCAACGCGAGTGCCGCGGCGATCACCGATCTCGGGCTGGTCTCCGTGCTCCCCGCGGGCTACCACGTCGCCCTCGTGCTGCTCGCGCTCAGCTTCGTGCTGGCCCTGCGTGGACGCGAACGGACACCGTTGCTGGTGCTCCAGATCGTGACCGCGATCCTGCTGCTGTACTGCGTCGCCCTCCCGTTCGAGCAGGAGCCGAGCTTCAACGTCGTCTACCGGCACGCGGGGATCATCGACCACTACCTCACCGGTGGCCGGCTCGATCCCGGCATCGACGCGTACTTCAACTGGCCGGGGTTCTTCCTCCTCGGGAAGGTCGTCGTCGACCTGACGGGTCTGCACAGCGCCCTGGCGATCGCCTCGTACGCGCCGTTGGTGTTCAACCTGCTCGCCCTGCCCGCGATCGTGGTGATCGCCAGGGCGGCCACGTCGGACTGGCGTGTCGCCTGGCTGGGTGTGTGGGTGTTCTACCTGACGAACTGGGTCGGTCAGGACTACCTGTCACCGCAGGCGTACGCCTACGTCCTGTTCCTGACCCTCGCGGTCGGGATGCTGACCTCGCTGTCCGCCCGGTCCGTCGGGCCGCGGCCCCGGTGGCACCGGTCGGCCCGGCGGCTCGCCGAGCGGGTGGGCCGGCATCGGGCGGGGCGGGTGACCGAGCGGGAGCCGGGCCAGCCCGCACCGGCGCCACTGGAGCGCGGCGGCGTCGTCCTCGCCTGCGCCCTGCTGTTCGCCGCCATGACCGCCACCCATCAGCTGACGCCGTTCGCCGCGATCCTGCTGGCTCTCACGCTGGTGCTCGTCGGGCGGACCACGGCCCGGTTGATGCCGGCCATCGGGGCGCTGTTGCTGGCCGCATGGCTGGCCTTCATGGCCGTGGACTACCTGGGCGGCCACGCGAGGCAGCTCATCGACCAGGCCCTCAGCGTCGGGACGACGGTGTCGGTGAACGTCGGGGACCGGGTCGACGGCAGCAGCGAGCACCTCGCGATCGTCTACATCCGGCTCGCCGTGACCGGCGTGCTCTGGGGCCTGGCCGCCGTCGGTGCGGTGCGCATCCGCCGGCGCGGGCGTCCGCTGCCCAGTCACGCGCTGCTCGCCTTCGCGCCGTTCCTCCTGGTCGTGCTCCAGCCGTACGGAGGTGAGTCCCTCCTCCGGGCCTACCTGTTCGGGCTGCCCTTCATCGCCGTGCTGGTCGCCGCCGCGTTGTTCCCCTGGCACGGCACCGCCTGGCCCTGGTGGCGCAGCGTCGGCGTGTTCGCCCTCAGCTGCCTGCTCATGGGCACGTTCCTGTTCACCCGCTACGGCAACGAGCGGATCGCCCTGTTCAGCTCCGGCGAGCTGGCGGCGACGGCCTACATCGAGGCCAACGCCGCGCCCGGTGACGTGGTCGCCGCCGGCTCCACGGACGTGGCGTGGCGGGAGACCCGCTACGACGACTTCGACTACCAGCAGGTCAGCCGACTGACCGCTCCGGCTCCGGCAGCCGAGTCCTCCGTGGCCCTGGCGAACCGCGTCGCCAACGCGCTGGAGCAGCGGAGCGGCGACGCCGCCGCCTACCTGCTCATCACCCGTTCGCAACTGAGGTACGACGACCTGATGGGCTCGCTGCCCTGGGGGTCCGTGCGCTCCCTCGAGGAGGGCGCCCGGCAGTCATCCCGCTTCCGGCTGGTCTACCAGAACCCGGACGCAGCGGTGTTCGAGGTCAGGGAGGCGCCATGAGCCGGCCATCGGTGTCGGCCGACCCGCAGCGGTGGCTGCGGCCCGCCCTCGTGCTCCTGCTCTGCGCCCTCGGAGCCGGTGCCACCGTCAGCGGCCTCGCCCCCGGCATCCGGGTGGTGGCGCTGCTGCTCTTCCTCATCTTCGGACCCGGGGTGGCGCTCGTCGGGCTGCTGCGCATCGGGGAGCCCTGGCGTGAGCTGACGCTGGTCATCGGGGTGAGCCTGGCCGTCGACCTGGTGGTGGCCACCGTGCTCGCCTACTCCGGCGTGCGGGGCTCCGGTGCTGCTCTCGCCGTCCTGATCGGCATCGCGGTCGTGGGAGCCGGCGCGCAGGTGGCGGTGCCGGTCCTGCGACGGCGGAGCGAGGAGACGACGTCATGAGCGCGTTCCTGTCCGCGGTCGCCCGCGAGGTGCCCCGGGGCGTCGGGCCGAGTTGGCTGCCGGCGTCCATGGCGCTGGTCGTCCTGGTGCTGGTGCTGGTGCTGGTGGTCGCGCGGGAGGTCACCCGCGGGGTGCTGGCGACCGACCGCGAGCAGCGGGCCCGGGCCACGGCCGCGATCGTCGTTCCGCTCGTCCTGACCGTGGGGCTGGCCGTCGGCGCCCGCCTGCTCGAGCTGGCCACGTGAGACCGCCTGCCGTGCCGTCCCCCGACGCCGTGCCCCTGGAGGTCCTCCGATGAAGGACACCCTCGCCGGAGCCGCCCGCTCGGCGCCCGACGGTGCGGTCGAGGGCCGCGATCCCCGGGGCCCGATCCTGGCGGTCGTCGGGATCGTCGTGGCCGAGGTGGTGGTCGCGTTCGTCGATCCGGTCGCCGGCGCCGCCCTGCACGGCCTCCTGCTGCTCGGCCTGCTGCTGGGCTGGGTGGCGGCCGGGGACAGAGCGCTGCTGGTGCTGGCGCTGGTGCCGCTGGGCCGGGTGACCTCCCTGGCGCTGACGCCGCGGGACGACGGCGCCTGGGCCCACCTGCTCACCGGCCTGCCCCTGCTGATCGCGGTGCTGTGGCTGCTCCGCGGCTCCGCCCGGCCCGTGGTGTGGGCGCGGCCGGCGTGGCACGCCCTCGCCGTGGCCCTCGCTGGTGTGCCCCTCGGTCTGATCGCGTCGGCCTTGCTGGATCTGCCGCGCGCGGGCGGAATGGTCGTCCCGCTCGCCGCCCTGGTCGTCTTCGTCTTCGCCGGTGTCCTCGAGGAGCTGCTCTTCCGCGGTCTGGTTCAGCGAGCGCTGACCCAGCCCCTGGGGGCCCGCGGCGTCGTCCTCGCCGACGTGCTGTTCGTCGCCGCCTACCTGCCGACCAGGGACGTCGGGCTCATCGTCTGGATGGCCGTGCTGGGCCTGGGCGCCGGGTACTACGTCCGGCGGACCGGCGGGCTGACCGCCGTCGCGGTGGCGCACGGTCTGATGGCCGCCGGGGCCCTCGTCATCTGGCCGGCCCTCGGATGACCGCGGCCGCGCAGGCGCCTACCGAGACCATCGCGCTGCTGGCGGACCTGCACCTGGCCGGCGGCGACCACGATCCCTTCACCGACGACGAGCGCTTCGCGGAGACCATCGGCGGGCTCGTCGCCCGGGCCTCGAGCCCGCGGCTGCGGGTCGTGCTCCTGGGGGACACGTTCGACTTCCCGGCGGTCGTGGTCCCCGGCCGGCGGGCGACGCCGGCGGCGCGGCCGGCGGAGGCGACGCAGAAGCTCGAGCGCATCGTGGCGGCCCACCCGCTGGTGTTCGCGGCGCTCCGGGATCTGGTCCGGGCCGGCCACCGGCTCGACGTCGTGGCGGGCAACCACGACATGGAGCTGCTGATGCCGGCCGTGCACTCCCGGCTGGTGGCCGCGCTCGGCGGTGCTCCCGGGGCGGTGCAGGTGCATCCGTGGCTGCTGTACGTCCCCGGCCTCCTCTACGCCGAACACGGGCAGCAGCACCACGACTTCAACCGCTTCCCGTGGCTGGGCACCGAGCAGCCGCGTGCGGACGGTCCCCTGGCCCTGCCGGCCGGCTCGTACGTGGACGCCCTCGCCCACCTGCGCCAGTGGCACCCGCAGGCCTCGGCGGCCGCCCTGGCGGGCGAGGCAGTCCGGATGGCTGCCGGCCTGGTCGCCGCGCTGGCCCGGCTCAGCCGGGCGGAGCGCCATCGGGACGAGCGCGAGCGACGACTCGCTGCCGAGCCTCCGGCCGGGCTGTCGGCCGCGGCGGTGCTCGGCATCGACCGGGCATCGG
>JAOPVN010000395.1 GCA_025966175.1 Modestobacter sp.
GGGTGCCCGAGGCCGGTCAGCCACCCGCGCAGCACCCGGTGCAGGTGCTCGGCGCCGACGACCTCGCCCGGGTCGCCGAAGGCCCGCGGGTGCACCAGGAACCCGCGCTGCTGCGGGCCGCCGAGCGCGCCGTGCGAGCCCACGTGCGGCTCGAACGGGGAGGCCTCGTCGGTCTCGGGGTCGTAGCGGCTGTTGACGACGATGTCGGGGCAGGTGCGGAACGTCGACACCCGGGCGACCAGCGCCGCCGCGTGCTCCCCGTACGGCGCCAGCGGGTCCTCGCCGATGACCACGCCGGTGGTCAGCCGGCGCAGCCCGTCGCGGCCGAGCACCACCGGCCCGGACTCCGCGGAGTGCACGAGCAGGAAGCCGACCCCGCCGTGGTCGACGAGCGAGGGCAGCAGGTCCGGCCAGTGCCGCTCGATCGTCTCCAGCGGTACTCGCCCAGGGAGGTCGGGGAAGGCGATGTGGGCCATGTGACCGGAGACGGAGACGACGACGCCGGGCGCCACCCGGGTGACCGCCCCGTGCTCGCCGGCCGGGGTCACCGCCTCGCTCTCGCCGGCCCGCCCCACCCGGTCCCGCAGCCGCCGGGCGATCAGCCCGCTGCCCTCGGCCAGCGCGGAGGTCATCTGCCACGCCTCGGCCGGCCGGCGGCTGTCGCCGACCGGGGCCGGGGGCAGCAGGCCGAGCAGCCGGCGGCGGGGCACGGGGACGACGGGACCGCCGCACAGCCGGCCGACCAGCTCCTCGACGGTCTCGCCGAACCGGTCGGCGAAGGTCTGCCCCTGGGTCTGCCCGTGGTCGGACAGGCACACCAGGTGGTAGCGGCGGGGGGCCAGCTGGGCGGCCCGCCAGAGCCGACCGATCTGCTGGTCGATGCTGCGGAGCACCTCGAGGGTGTCGAACCGCTCGATGCCGGAGTGGTGGGCGACCTCGTCGTAGCCGAGGAAGTCGGCGTAGACGACCGGCCGGCCGGCGAGCATGTCCTCGAGGATCGCGTTGACGACGACGTCCCGGGCGATGACCGTCGTCCCCGGCCGGGCCAGCGGGTAGATGCCGCCGCGCTTGACCCGCGGCCGGACGTCGGCGCGGCGCTGCCGGGCCGCGGCGACCAGCTCGCGGTAGACGTCGGCCAGCGAGACGCCCAGGGTGCGCAGCGCGTTCACCGGGTTGGCGAAGTAGGCGTAGTAGCCGGCGCCGATCCGGTCCCGGCTGCTGCGTTCCCGCCGTGATCCCTTGGCGACGACGACCGCCAGCGAGCTCATCGTCAGCGACACGTGCGCCGCGTCGCCGGTGAACAGGTTCCCCCGACCGGCGCCGTCCCCGGCGAGCAGCCCGCGGCCGTCGGAGTGCTGCCGCTCGATCTCGGCGGCGTCCTCGGGGCGGGAGACCGAGACCACCTTGTCGCGCGCCTTGTCGTACCAGCGGAAGCCGACGATGTCCTCGTTGGAGCCGTGCAGGATGCCGCAGACGCTGGCTCCGGTCTGCGAGCTCCAGTCGGTGTGCCAGGGGCGCAGCACGTGCGTGCCGGTGCGCAGCCAGGCGGCGAGGGTGGGCATCGAGCCGTCCCGGACGGCGCGCCGGGCGACGTCGTGCCCCAGCCCGTCGATCTGCAGGAACAGCACCCCGGGCGGGCACTCGCCCGGGGCGCCGGCGGTGCGGCGGCGGCGGGCGCGGCGGAAGAAGACCTCGTCCTCGTTGATCGCCAGCGCGCTGCTGATCACCCCGGCGATGCCGGCCATGGCCACCGCGACGACGAGGCTGGTCTGGAACGAGTGCACCTCGACGCCCGGGATCGCGTTGAAGACGGCGAGCACGCCGGCGCCCATGATCAGGAAGCTGCCCAGGCCGAGGGTGAAGAAGGCGATCGGCAGCGCGATCCGCATGACCAGCGGCCAGCCGAGCGCGGCGAGCAGGCCGAGCAGCAGCGCCGCGACCGGCGGTTGCCACCAGGAGTGCAGCGCGAACCCGGACAACCAGTCGTCGAGCACGATCAGCGCGCCGGTGACGAACGCCCAGACGAGCAGCAGCCGGGCCAGGGTGCGGCCGGTGCGCAGGACCCGGCCGGGGGAGTGGGTCTCGCTCACGGCTGCTCGCACCCGGCCGGCAGATTCACTTTCGGCGCCGAAAGTGAATCGGACGGCGTCGCGCGCTTGGCGCGGTGGTGGGAGATCAGGTTCAGCACGATCCCGACCACCAGGACCAGCAGCGTGGCGATCAGCGTCGCGATGAGCGGGGAGTCGAAGATGCCGCCGCTCAGCACGCCGAGCAGCGCATAGCCCCCCGCCCAGACCAGCGCCGCGGCGAAGGAGGCGGGCAGCAGCCGGCGCCACGGGTAGGCCAGCGCGCCGGCGGCCAGCAGCACCGGGATGCGGCCGGCGGGCAGCAACCGGCCGACGACGACGATCTGCCAGCCGTGCCGGCGGAACTGCTCGCGCACCTCGTCGATCCGGTCGGCGTGCTGGCCGCGGGCGACCCAGCGCACCGCCGCGGGGCCGCCGAACCGGCAGATGGTGAAGGTGAGGACGTCGCCGGTGAAGGCGCCCAGCGTCGCGAGCAGGATCACCAGCGGCAGGGACAGGTGGTCGGTGGTCAGCGCGACGGCCGCGGCGGCGCCGACGACGGCCCCGGTGGGCACGATCGGGACGACGGAGCCCAGCAGCACCCCGCCGAAGAGCACGGGGTAGCCCAGCGAGCTGCCGTCGGTCCAGCTGGAGGCGAGCACGTCCTGGGCGGTCATCCGGTGCCCTCGGACCCGGCCGGCCCGTCGACCGGGGACGGCGGGGGGACCGGGGCCGGCAGCACGACCGGGGCCGGCAGCACGACCGGGGTGCCCGGGGTGGTCAGCGCGACCTGGGTGGTCGCCCCGCCGGCCGCGGCCAGGGCCGTGACGTCCGCGGCGAAGCGGCGCGGCGGTTCGGTGAGCAGCATCCGCATCCGGGCGCGCCACGGGTTGGGGAGCGAGGTCATCCCGGCGACGGCGAAGGTGCCCCAGTGCACCGGGACGACGACGTCCGGGCGCAGCTGCTGCACCGCGGCGGCCGCACCCGCCGGGTCCAGGTGCCCCGGACCGAGGTCGGGGCCCCAGCCCCAGACCGGCAGCAGGGCGATGTCGATCCCGTCGGCGCCGAGGTCGGTCATGCCGGGGAACAGGTCGGTGTCCCCGGCGGCGTACACCGTCGTCCCGTCGCCGGAGAGCAGGTGTCCGACCGCCGGGGCGTGCGGACCGTGGGTGAGCTGCGGGCCCCAGCGGTGGGCGGCGTGGTCGGCGGAGGTGGCGGTGACGGTGAGCCCGCCGGAGGTGAGGCTCTCACCCGGCGCGAGCTCCTCGACGGCGGTGAACCCGTGCCGGCTCAGCCACCGGCCGGCGCCGCGCGGGACGACGATCGGCGTGCTGCGGCCCAGCAGCCGCAGCGAGCGCAGGTGCAGGTGGTCGTTGTGCAGATGCGAGATGACCACCAGGTCGACCCCGGACCAGGTCTGCGGCGCCAGCGGCGGCACGGCGCGGCGCAGCGGGCCGAGCCGGACGGTGAGCAGCGGATCGGTGAGCACGGTGGTGCCGGCGAGCTCGACCCGCACCGTCGAGTGGCCGAGGAAGTGCAGGGACGGGGCGCTCACCACCCCAGTATCGGCGCCGATCACGCCGGGGGTCATCAGACTTCGGCGCGCGGGCGCGGCACCGTGATCGGCGCGACCACGGCGGAGGAGGGGTGCCGCAGCAGCGCGGCGACCTGCGGGGCGATGAGCCCGGTGGGCAGCGCCGGCCCGCAGACGGCCACCATTCCCTGGGTGCGCAGCTCGACGAGCATCTCGGTGGTGGCGACCTCCTTGGCCACCGTGGCGACCTCGAACATGCGGGCGCTGCTGGCGATCGCCCCCAGCACCTGCAGCGTCCGCCTGCTGTCGCCGCGGGACGGCAGGTTCCGGACGTCGACCATGACGACGTCCAGCGGCAGCCGCCCGAGCTGGGACCACAGCGAGGAGCCCATGCCGTAGTCGTCCAGCCCGAGCTGGACCCCGGCTTCGTGGACGGTGTGCAGTGCGGGGATGAGTGCGGCCGAGGACGTCTGCAGGACCTCCTCGGTGAAGAACAGGGTCAGCCGGCGCGGGGCCATGCCGGCACTCGCCAGGGCGGCGGTCACCTCGCCGGGCAGTTCGTCGGCGTGCACCAGCCCGGCCGGCAGGTCGACGGCGACGAGGAGATCGTCGTCCATCTCGACCACGTCGGCGCAGGCCTGGGTGAGGAGCCAGTGCTGGAGCGCCGCGGTCTTGCCCTGTCGTTCGGCGGCGGCCCACAGCTCCGGGGCGGGGAGCACACCCAGCTCGCCGTGCACCCACACCGGGTGGGCGTGCACGGCGGCCAGGATGCCGGTGTCGCCGTTGGCGATGAGGTCGAAGCGCAGCTGCACCTCGCCGTCGGCCAGCGCCGCGGCGACGTCACTGGTGGCCGCGGCCAGGGCCACCCGGTCCTCGGTGTGCACCCGCCAGCAGCCCTTGCCCGCCTGCTTCGCCGAGCGCAGCGCGGTGTCGGCCTGCCGGAAGGCGAGCTGGCCGCCGCCGGGGTGCACCCGGCACAGGCCGACGCTGGCGCCCACGGAGAAGATCCGGGCGCCGACGCGGAAGGGCTGGGCGAGCACGTCGACGACCCGCTGGGCAGCCTCGACCGCGGCTTCCTCGGCGCCGGCCATCAGCACGGCGAACTCGTCACCGCCGAGCCGGGCGACCAGGTCGTCGGCGCGCAGCAGGCCCTGCAGACGGCGGGCGACCTCGACCAGCAGCAGGTCCCCGGACTCGTGGCCGGCGGAGTCGTTGACCGCCTTGAACCCGTCGAGGTCGAGCACCAGCAGGCAGCGTTCGCCGGCGACGGCGGACAGCGCGGCCATCTCCTGGAAGAGCATGGCGCGGTTGGGCAGCCGGGTGAGGTGGTCGGTGAACGCCATCCGCTCCAGCTCCCGCTCGCGGCGGCGGCGGGTGGTGACGTCGCGCAGGTGCAGCACCCGGCGGCCGCTGCCCGGCCGCTCGTGGTGGGTGACCTCCAGCTCGCGCGGTTCACCGTCGGCGTTGGGCACCCGCAGGTGCAGCGACGGGGAGACCTCGCCGACGGCGGTCAGCTCCAGCCGGACCCGGGGCCGGTCCTCCTCGTGCAGCAGGTCGAGCAGCACCGGGTGCGGGTCGGTGTCGAGCACGCCGAGCAGGGTGCGGGCGGCGGGGGAGGTGAACTCCAGCCGGAGCTCGCCGTCCACGATCGCGACGCCGTCGGAGCTGGCCTCCACCAGCCCGCGGAAGTCCTCCTCGCTGCGCAGCAGGTCCTCGCGGATCCGGCCGCTGGCCCGGATGCGGTCCAGCATGCGCGCCAGCAGCAGCACGATGAGCACCGCACAGCCGGCGGTGGCGCTGGCGGGGAGGGGCATGTCCAGCAGCAGCGTGGCGACCAGGGTCACCGGGACGCCGAACAGTGCCCCGATGGTGATGACCAGCCCGACGACGTTGATCGCCGAGGCCGGAGTCGTCCGCTCCTCGTGGGTGCGGGTCGGGGCCAGCTCCACGGCCACCACGCCGGCGACCATGGCCAGCACGGTGGCGACGTCGGCCGCGCTCTCGAACAGCTGACCCGGCCGGACCATGACGATGGCGAGCAGCCCGGAGGAGAGGCCGAGCAGCGTCGTCATCACCAGCATGGCGGTGGCCGAGCGGCGCAACGCGACGGTCGAGACGGTGCACAGCGCGCCGGCCAGGCCGACGGCGATCGCCGGGTAGAGGCCGTAGGCCAGGACGAGCGGCTGGCGCGGACCGGCCACGGCGCCGCTGCTCACCGCCCGGTGCAGGACGAGCACGTCGGTGAGGACGAGGAGGGCGACGGTCACCGCCAGGCCGTCGAGCGCGAGGACCGGCCAGCGGGTGCCGTGCGAGCGGACGGCGAGCAGGGCGCAGGCGACGGTCGGGCCGAGAACGGTGAGCACGAGCAGCGCGTCGCCGGCGGCCAGGTCGCCGAAGGACCCACCGAGCCCGGTGCCGGTGAGGAAGCTGGCCAGCGCGAAGACCAGCGCGCTGGTGCCGAGGACCTGCCAGGGGCGCCGGTCGTCCACGGCGAGCTCGGGCACCCGCCGGCTCACCCGCCACGCGCAGACCAGGGCGACGGCGGCCAGCACCAGGTTGTCCCACTGGGGGAAGGAGCCCTCGGGGCTGAACGGGACGGCGACGGCCAGCCCGGCGAGCCCGGCCAGCGCGGTCAGGACGAGGGAGCGGAGCCCGGGCGCGTTCATGGCCGCCGCCGGCGCACGTCGCCGTCCCCGTCGCCCAGGCGGGGGGAGGGGAGGCCGGCAGCCGTGGTCGGGACGCCGTCCTCACCGATGCCCGGCAACCGCCGGCTGAGCACGGCAGCGTCCAGCGGCCGGGCCACCAGGTAGCCCTGGATGAACCGGTGGCCCATGTCGCGCAGCAGCTGCAGCTCGGCCTGGGTCTCCACGCCCTCGACGACGACGGCCAGCCCCAGGCTGTTGCCCAGGTGCAGCACCGAGCTGCACAGCGCGCGGCGCTGCGGGTCGGTCTCGACGTCGGCGAGGAACTGCCGGTCCATCTTGAGCACGTCGATGGGCAGGCCCACCAGGTAGGCGAGGGAGGACCAGCCGGTGCCGAAGTCGTCGACGGCGATCCGTACGCCGAGCCGGCGGAGCAGTTCGAGGTCGGCCACCACGTGCTCGTCGTCGAGCAGCACGGACTCGGTGATCTCCAGGATCAGCCGGGCGGCGGGCAGCCCGCTGGACTCCAGTGCGGAGAGGACGTCGTCCACCAGCTCGCCGCTGCGGACGTGCCGGGCGGAGACGTTGACGGCGACCGCGAGGTCGGGATGCGGCAGCGCGGCGATGGTGACCGTCGCCTCGGCGAGCACCCAGCGGCCGATCTCGGTGATGAGCGAGGACTCCTCGGCCAGCGGGATGAACTCTGTCGGGGAGACGTCGCCGTAGGTGGGGTGGCGCCAGCGGAGCAGCGCCTCGACCGACACCGTGCGGTGCAGGGCCAGGTCGACGACCGGTTGGTAGACCAGGTGCAGGCGGTCGTCGTGCAGTGCCTCGGCCAGGTCGGCGCGCAGCGCCTCCTCCCGGTCCTGGGTGATGCGCAGGGCGTCGCAGTGGCGGCGCACCCGG
>JAOPVN010000415.1 GCA_025966175.1 Modestobacter sp.
GCCCGACCGCGACATCGTGCTGGCCTTCGTCGCCGACGAGGAGGCCGGCGGCCGCAAGGGCGCCCACTACCTGGTCGACTCCCACGCCGACCTGTTCGAGGGCTGCACCGAGGCGATCAGCGAGGTCGGCGGCTTCAGCATCACCGTCCGCGACGACCTGCGCCTGTACCTCGTGCAGACCGCGGAGAAGGGGCTGGCCTGGATGAAGCTCACCGCCGGCGGCCGCCCCGGGCACGGTTCCTTCGTGCACGACGACAACGCCGTCACCCGGCTGGCCGAGGCGGTCTCCCGGATCGGCTCCACCCGGCTGCCCACCGTGCTCACCCCGCCGATGCGCCAGTTCCTCGACGAGGTCAGCGACGCCTACGGCATCGAGATCGACCCGGACCAGCCGGAAGCTGCCCTCGCCCGGCTGGGGGGCATCAGCCGGATGGTCGGCGCGGCGCTGCGCAACACCGCCAACCCCACGATGCTCGACGCCGGCTACAAGGCCAACGTCATCCCCGGCACGGCCAGCGCCACCATCGACGGCCGCTTCCTGTACGGCCAGGAGGAGGCGTTCGAGCAGCAGCTCGACGAGCTCCTCGGCGAGGGCGTGACCCGGGAGTGGATCACCTACGACCAGGCGGTGGAGACGACGTTCGACGGTCCGTCGGTCGACCTGATGATCGAGGCGCTGCGGGCCGAGGACCCGGGCGCCCGCGCCGTCCCGTTCACCATGAGCGGCGGCACGGACGCCAAGAGCTTCGAGACCCTCGGCATGCGCTGCTTCGGGTTCTCCCCACTGAAGCTGCCCGCCGACCTGGACTTCGCCTCGCTGTTCCACGGCATCGACGAGCGGATCGCCGTCGACTCGCTGCACTTCGGCATCCGGGTGCTGGACCGGTTCCTGCGCCAGGCGTGATCTGATCCAGAGGTGACAGAGACCACTCCCGCTGCCGGATCCGTCGCGCTCATCACCGGGGGGACCGGTGGCTTCGGCCGGGCCCTGGCCGGCCTGCTCCGCGAACGCGGCGTCACCGTCGTCCTCGCCGACCTCGACAGCGACCGCGCCCGGCAGACCGCCGCGGACCTCGGCGCCCACTTCGTCGCCCTCGACGTCACCGACCGGGCGGCCAACGCCGCCGTCGTCGCCCAGGTCGAGGCCGAGCACGGCCGGCTGGACGCCGCCTTCCTCAACGCCGGTATCGCCGGGAAGTCGCGCGACGCCCTCGACGTCGACGAGTTCCTCAAGGTGGTCGAGGTCGACCTGTTCGGCGTCGTCTACGGCACCGAGGCGGCGCTCCCGGCGCTGCGCCGGGCCGGCGGCGGATCGATCGTGGTGACGGCGTCGCTGGCCGGGCTCGCGCCGGTCGCCACCGATCCGGGCTACAGCGTGGCCAAGGGCGGGGCCATCGCCTTTGTCCGGTCGATGGCGCCGCGACTGGTGGACGACGGGATCACCATGTCGGCCATCTGCCCGGGCTTCGCCGACACCGCGATCATCGACCCGCTGCGCGACGAGTTCGCGGCGGCGGACTTCCCGGTGCTCTCGGCCGAGGAGGTGGCCCAGGCGATGGTCGCGGCGTGGGCGGGCGCCGAGCCGGGCGCGGCCTACGTCGTGCAGCCCGGCATCGGGGCGGTGCCCTACCGGTTCAAGGGCGTCCCGGCCGCGAAGACGGCGAGCGGGGAGACCGCCGCCGTCCCGGCGTCGCTGATCCCGCCGTCGCTGCGCTGAGGGCTCAGACCTCCAGCGACCTCAGACCTCCAGCGACCCGGTGTGCACGATCCGCTCCGCGAGCACGCGCATCTTCCGGTTGCTGCGCTGACTGGCGTCGGCGAGCCAGTGCTGCGCCTGCTCCTCGGTGCGGCCGGTGCGGGCCATGACGATGCCGATCGCCATGGCGATGGTCCGGTTGGTGACCAGTGCGATCTGCAGGTTCTCGGTGCGCTGCTCCGCAGCCGCGTGCGCCGCCAGGGAAGCGTCCAGGACGGCCGCGTCCCGCTCCCGGGCCGCGGCGACGGTGACCAGGTCCGCCGCCATGCCCAGCAGGGTCAACTCGTCGCAGCCGAACTCCGGCCGGGTGCGGGACCCCACCGAGAGGGTGCCCAGCACGGTCGGGCCGGCGGCGAGCGGGAAGCTGGCGTAGGCGGTGGCGTCCAGCTCGCGCGCCAGGGCGAGCCGCTCGTCCGGGTCGGCGTCCACCCGGCTGTGCGCCTCCGGACGCCGCCGCTGCGCCACCGCGCCGCACACCGCCTCGCCGAGCTGCACCACCTTCAGGGCCGGTAGGTACCGCGACGCGATCCCGGTGGTGGTGTGCAGCGTCAGCGCGCGTTGGGCCGGTGCCAGCTCGTACCGGATGGCGAAGTCCAACGCGTACGGGCGGGACAGGTCGTCCACGAGACGTTCGACGAGGGTGGTGGAGCTGGCGCCGGCCGCGAGGTCGGCGGTGAGCCGGCCGAGGGTGGCCAGCGCAGGGAGATCCGCGGGGGTGTTCACCTGGGAGAGCCTCCGGGGGACAGGACGCCGTCCTGGCGACGTCGGTCGTGCTCCATGGAACCCCTCGGGAGCGCTGCACTTCCCGTCGACCCGGGTGACCCCCGTCACGGGCGCTCTGGCACTGTCGCGGACATGCGTGCATGGCGAGTCCACTCCCTCGGCAACCCGGCCGAGGTCATGTCCCTCGACGAGGTCGACCAGCCGACGCCGGCCGAGGGCCAGCTGCTGGTGCAGGTGCGGGCCGCAGGGCTGAACTTCCCCGACGTGCTCATGGCGATGGGGCAGTACCAGGAGCGGCCGCCGCTGCCGTACACCCCCGGCGTCGAGCTGTGCGGTGAGGTCGTGGGCACCGGCCAGCGGGTGCTCGGCTCGCCGTCCGGCGGCCCGGGCGCGTTCGCCGAGTACGCGCTGATGGACGCCGCCGCTGCCTGGCCGGTGCCCGACGAGATGTCCGACGAGCAGGCGGCCTCGCTGTACCTGACCTACCAGACGGGCTACGTCGGTCTGCACCGTCGCGCCGCGCTGCAGGCGGGGGAGTGGCTGCTGGTGCACGCCGGCGCCGGCGGTGTGGGAACGGCGGCGATCCAGCTCGGCAAGGCCGCCGGGGCGAAGGTCATCGCCACCGCGGGCGGGGAGCGCAAGACCGAGATCTGCCGCCGGCTGGGCGCCGACCACGTCATCGACTACACCGCCGAGGACTTCGTCCCGCTGGTCAAGGAGATCACCGAGGGGCACGGCGCCGACGTCGTCTACGACCCGGTGGGCGGCGCGGTGTTCGACGGCTCCCGCAAGTGCATCGCCTTCGAGGGGCGGCTGGTCGTCGTCGGCTTCACCAGCGGCACCATCCCGCAGGCGCCGGTCAACCACGCCCTGGTGAAGAACTACAGCATCGTCGGGCTGCACTGGGGGCTGTACCGGAAGTACGACCCGGCGCGGATCGGCATGGTGCACGAGGAGTTGTGCCGGCTGTTCGCCGACGGTCTGATCGACCCGCTGGTCGGTTCGACGCTGCCACTGGAGGAGCTGCCGCAGGCGATGGCGGCGATCGCCGACCGCAGCACCGTCGGCAAGGTCGTGCTCAAGCCCTGCTGAAGGCCCCCTCCCCGAGCCCTTCACAAGCTCAGGGCACGCCAGGAGGGGAAATGCCGGACGAGGTCCTTACACCATCGGGCCGGGCAGGTAGGACAGCCGCATCCGGCGCCGCATGATCACCTTGCGGGTGCCGTCGGCGTGCAGCTGGAGACGGGCGAGCTCCCAGCCCCCGGTGTCGGACTGCATGCTCATCAACTGCGCGGCGGCCGAGCGCGAGATGCCCGCCGGGATGCGCAGCGGGGCGTACTCCCATTCGCCGGCTGTTGACACGCGCTCGATTGTGCATGGTGGACGCCGTCCGGTCATGTGCTGGTCACCACGGCGACAGCGGGTGGGGTGTCAGTTCACGGTGACTGGGGCAGGGTCGCAGTGGACGGACGCCGGGGCACCTCCCGGCGCACGCGACCAGAGGAGCACCCCGTGACCGACGCCCGGGCGAACGACGCCGACCGTCAGGAACAGCAGGAGCCGGCCATCCCGCCGGCCCCCGAGCTCGCCGACGAGGTGGCGCCGCCCGCCGATGATGTGCCCGAGGCCGACGGCATCGAACAGCAGCTCTCCGCCGTGCCCGGCACCTCCGACGGGCTCCGCCCCGCCGACCCCGAGGCCGACGAGGCCGACGTCCTCGAGCAGCAGGCGCCGGTGCCGGCCGACGAGGACGACCTCCGCGACTGACCGGCAGCTCCACCTTCTGCGGGTTCTCTTCGGCCAGATCCGCCTCCCACCGCCGACGAGCACGGGGCAGATCATCAGCCGCAGCTCGTCGACCGGCCGGTGCACTCGCCCGGCGCCTCGACGACGCCGTCCAGGGTGATGAGCTCGGTGACGATCAGCGTGTGCACGCTTCCTCCGTGGGCTCAGCGTCACCGGACAGACCGTGCCGGACGGAACTCAGCGGGGGTCGATCAGCTGCAGCTCGCCGGTGGCGCGGCTGCCCACGAAGACCCGGCCGGAGGCGTCGTCGACGGCCACGGTGTTGGGCTGGCGGACGGTCGGGAAACGGGCCACCTCGGTCAGCTGGTCGGCCGCCGTCGAGAGGCCGACCACCTCGTTGGTGGCGGTGAGGGTCACCCACAGCAGCTGGGCGGATCGGTCGTAGGCGAGTCCGTAGGGGGTGCCCGGCAGCGCCAGCCGGCCCACCTCGCGCAGCGGGTCGGCGGTGAAGGTCAGGACGGCGTCGCCCCGGGTGTCGGCGACCAGGAACCGCCCCCGGGTGTCGGCGACCAGGTGGGTCGGTCCGTCCCCGGCGTCCACCACGTCGAGCAGCTCACCGGCGGGGACGTCGTAGCTGGTGAGCGTGAACGCGCCGACGTCCACCACGCCCGCGGTGTCGCCGACCACCGCGACCCCGCCCGGCTGGGTCTGGCTGGTCAACGTGCGGGTCACCTGCCCGCCGTCCACCACGGAGAGCGTGCCGCTCTTCTCGTCGCCGACCAGCACCTGGCCACTGGCCACCTGGGCCGCGTCGTGCGGGTAGCTGCCGACGGGCGTCTGCGTGGTCTCCCCGTCCGGCAGGAACACCTCGACGAGCGTGTTCGAGTCCTCGGCCGGCACGAGCACGGGGCCGCCGGGCGCGGCCAGCTGCAGATGCCGCGCGTGGCCGGGCAGCGGCACCTCACGCAGGGTCGCGCCCGTGGCGTCGAGGAGCACCAGTCGGTTCGGGTTCCGGACGGCGACGGCGAGCAGCCCGGTGACCGGGTCGAACACCATGCCCTCGGCCTCGGGGTCCAGCGGCACGACCGTGCCGGCCGGGTCGGTGGTGAGGGCAGGGGAGTCGGCCGGCTCGGCCGCCTTCGCGGGAACCGGATCGGCCGCCGGGGTCGACGACGAGCAACCGGCCAGTGCCAGGGTCAGGGGCAGCAGGACGGCGGCGATCCGAACTCGGGGCATGCCGCGATGCTCGGCCACACCCGGCGTTCGTGCTGGGCACCCGTTCCGGACGCATTCCGCGCGCAGAATGCGTCCGCGGCCGCCATGATCACCGCTGTGCTCGTGGCTGTCGGCGTCCTCGCGTTCACGCTCGTCGTCGCGCTGCTCATCGCCTGGTCGGTGGGCGGACAGGCGTTCTGGTCACGGAACCCGGCCCGGCACGACGACGACTGGCAGCTGCTGGGGGAGCGGTACGAGCTCGCCCGGGTGCGGCGGGCCGCCTACTGCTGGTGGCGCTCCCCGCGCTGACCTGGGGCAAGGAGCTGCAGGACCCGAGGCTGCGCGCCGCCGTCGTCGACCGGGTGCAGTCGGTCGAGGGGGTGGCCCGGGAGCGCCGGACCCGGCACCCCCGGGCCCGCTGCTGCTCGTCCGGGTGGCGCTCGGCGTCGGGACCCTCGCCGTCAC
>JAOPVN010000421.1 GCA_025966175.1 Modestobacter sp.
GGCCCTGGACGGTCTGGCGGCAGCGCGGTCCGCGGCCGGAACGGCGCCCCGCACCACCGTGGTCGCCCACAGCTACGGCACCGTGGTGGCCGGCCAGGCGGCCCGGACGCCGGGCCGGCTGGCCGCCGACGCGCTCGTGCTGCTGGGCAGTCCCGGGCTGGCCGGCGGCGAGGCCGAGGACCTCGAGGCCGGCGAGGTGTACGGCGCCTGGTCGCCGGCCGACCCGATCTCCTGGGTGCAGTGGTTCGGGGACAACCCGTCGGACCCGTCCTTCGGTGACATGCCGCTGCCCACCGAGCTCACCGAGGGGCACACCGACTACTTCGACCCCGATCGCCCGACGCTGGCCGCCATCGGCCAGGTGGTCGCGGGCGCCCGGGACGGCGGGTGAGCCCGTCGGCCCGGCCGGGAACAGTCTGGTTCCCCAGCCGTTGGACGAGCGACAGCGCGCCCGGATCGGCTCGCCGCCCGGACCCTCTGCCGGGCGGTGGCCTACCGTGGCCTCGCCGAACGGGTGCAGTTCGCTCTGCCCCGTGTGCGTCCGGGTCCGTCCCGGCGCCTGCACCAGCGCCCTCGACAGGAGCACCGTGCCGCCCACCAAGACCACGAAGTCAGCCACCAGCACCGGCGACCGCGCCCCGCGCAAGCGGACGGCCGCGGCCGGAGGCAAGCCGCTGGTCATCGTGGAGTCCCCGGCCAAGGCGAAGACCATCGCCGGCTACCTGGGCAGCGACTACGTCGTCGAGGCCAGCATCGGGCACATCCGCGACCTCCCGCGCAACGCCGCCGACGTCCCCGCGGCGCACAAGGGCGAGTCGTGGGCCCGGCTGGGCGTCGACGTCGACAACGGGTTCGAGCCGCTCTACGTGGTCAGTCCGGACCGGCGGCAGCAGGTCACCCGGCTCAAGCAGCTCGTGAAGGAAGCCAGCGAGATCTACCTCGCCACCGATGAGGACCGCGAGGGCGAGGCCATCGCGTGGCACCTGATCGACACCCTGAAGCCCAACGTCCCGGTGCGCCGGATGGTCTTCCACGAGATCACCCGTGAGGCGATCGCCCGCGCCGTCGCGAACCCCCGCGAGCTGGACACCGCCCTGGTCGACGCCCAGGAGACCCGCCGCATCCTCGACCGGCTCTACGGCTACGAGGTCAGCCCGGTGCTGTGGAAGAAGGTGCTCCCCAAGCTGTCGGCCGGCCGGGTGCAGTCGGTCGCCACCCGCATCGTCGTGGAGCGCGAGCGCGCCCGGATGCGGTTCCACGCTGCGGACTACTGGAGCGTCGAGGGCACCTTCGACGTCGTCGAGCAGGCCGCCGGCACCGATGCCGGTGAGCCCGGGCGGCTGTCGGCCAACCTGGTCACCGTCGATGACCGGCGGGTGGCCACCGGCCGCGACTTCGACCCCGAGACCGGCCGGGTCACCAGCGATGTCGTCCACCTGGACGAGGCCGGCGCCCGCGGGCTCGCGGCACGGCTCGAGGGCACCCGGATGACGGTGAGCCGGGTCGACGAGCGGCCCTACCGGCGTCGTCCCTACGCCCCGTTCATGACCTCGACGCTGCAGCAGGAGGCCGGCCGCAAGCTCGGCTGGTCCGCGCAGCAGACGATGCGCACCGCGCAGCGGCTGTACGAGAACGGCTTCATCACCTACATGCGCACCGACTCGACGAACCTGTCGGAGACGGCGCTGTCGGCGGCCCGGACCCAGGCCCGCGAGCTCTACGGCGACGCGTACGTGCCGGCCGAGCCCCGCCGGTACTCCAAGAAGGCCAAGGGCGCGCAGGAGGCGCACGAGGCGATCCGCCCCGCGGGGGACGCCTTCCGCACCCCCGGCCAGCTCGCCGGGCAGATCGGACGCGACGAGTTCCGGCTCTACGAGCTGATCTGGCAGCGCACCGTCGCCTCGCAGATGGCCGACGCCGTCGGGCAGACCGTCTCGGTGCGGCTGGCCGGCCGGTCCAGCACCGACGAGTCGGTGGAGTTCGCCACCAGCGGCCGCACCATCACCTTCCCGGGGTTCCTCCGGGCCTACGTCGAGGGCAAGGACGAGGGCGCGACCACCGACGAGGAGGCCGACGACGCCGAGCGCCGGCTGCCCCGCCTCGAGCGCGGCCAGCAGCTGGACACCAACGCGCTGGAGCCCAAGGGCCACACCACCACGCCGCCGGCCCGCTACACCGAGCCCAGCCTGGTCAAGGCGCTGGAGGAGCTGGGCATCGGCCGGCCCTCCACCTACGCCTCGATCATGCAGACCATCCAGGACCGCGGCTACGTGTGGAAGAAGGGCTCGGCGCTCGTGCCGACCTTCATCGCCTTCGCCGTGGTCAACCTCCTCGAGCAGCACTTCGGGGCCCTGGTCGACTACGACTTCACCGCGTCCCTGGAGGCCGAGCTCGACGAGATCGCCGCCGGTGAGCTGCGGCGGGTCGACTGGCTGACCCAGTTCTACTTCGGTGGCGGCGGCGGGCACGCCGGTGGCATCGCGGCGTCCGGCGGCCTCAAGTCGGTCATCGGTCAGCGGCTGGAGGAGATCGACGCCCGCGGCGTCAACTCCATCCCGCTGCGGGCCACCGCCCCGAACGGCGAGCCGGTGCTCGTGCGGGTCGGCCGCTACGGGCCCTACCTGCAGGCCGGCGGTGAGGACGGCGCCCGGGTCAGCATCCCCGAGGACATCGCCCCCGACGAGCTGACCAGCGAGCGGGTCGCCGAGCTGCTCGACGCGCCGTCCTCGGACCGCGAGCTGGGCACCGACCCCGAGTCCGGCTTCCCGGTCGCGGTGAAGGCCGGCCGGTACGGCCCCTACGTCACCACACTGGTGCCCGAGGGCAGCAAGGAGCAGCCGCGCACCGCGAGCCTGTTCAAGACGATGACGCCGGAGACGGTGACCCTCGAGCAGGCGCTGCAGCTGCTCACCCTGCCGCGCACCGTGGGTGCCGACGCGGACGGCGAGGAGATCCAGGCGCTCAACGGCCGCTACGGGCCCTACATCAAGAAGGGCACCGACTCGCGCTCCCTGGAGAGCGAGGACGCGCTGTTCTCGATCACCCTCGACCAGGCGCTGGCGATCTTCGCCCAGCCCAAGCAGCGCGGCCGGGCCGCCGCGAAGCCACCTCTCAAGGAGCTGGGCGTCGACCCGGTGAGCCAGGGCCAGGTGACGGTGCGCGAGGGCCGGTTCGGTCCCTACGTCACCGACGGCGAGCACAACGCCAGCCTGCGCAAGGGCGACGAGATCGAGACGCTCACCCTCGAGCGCGCCGCCGAGCTGCTGGCCGACCGCCGCGAGCGGGCGCCGGTGAAGAAGAAGGCCGCCAAGAAGACGACGGCCAAGAAGGCGCCGGCGAAGAAGGCCGCCGCCAAGAAGACGACGGCCAAGAAGACGGCGAAGAAGGCGGAGCCGAGCGCCGTCGACCTGGCCGAGCCGGTCGCCTCGAGCTGAGCCGGTCGGGGTGGAGGGCTGGCAGCAGCGGCGGACGTCGTTCGGCTCGGTGGCCGCCGACTACGCCGCGCTGCGCCCGGGCTACCCGGCCGACGCGGTCGCCTTCCTGCTCGGCGACCGGCCGCTGCGGGTGCTCGACCTCGGGGCGGGCACCGGTCTGCTGACCGACGTCCTGCTGGCGGCCGGGCACGAGGTGGTCGCCGTCGACCTGTCCGAGCCGATGCTCGAGCAGCTGCGGGTCCGGCTGCCGCGGGTCGCCACGGCAACCGGTGGAGCGGAGGCGGTCCCGCTGCCCGACGCCGCCGTGGACGCCGTCGTGGCCGGCCAGGCCGCCCACTGGTTCGACCCGGTGCCGGCCGCCACCGAACTGCGCCGCGTGCTGCGCCCGGGCGGCGTCGTCGGCTTCATCTGGAACACCCGCGACGAGCGGGTGCCGTGGGTGCGGGGGCTGGGCGAGCTGCTCGCCGCGGAGGCCCGTGACCACGAGGCCGATCAGAGCGTCGTCGACCGGTTCGCGACCGAGCTGCCGGCCACGGTCGAGGCCTTCGACTCCGGCACCGTCCAGGAGCTGACGCCCGAGCAGGTCGTCAGCGGCATCGGCACCCGCAGCTATGTCGCCACCTTGGACGACGCCGGACGCGACCGGGTCCTCGGCCGGGTCCGGGACCTGCTGAGCACCCACCCCGACACCCGGGGCCGGGAGCGACTCGAGCTGCCCTACACCACCCGGGCGTACCGCCTCACCCCGCGCTGAGCTCAGCCGGGTCGGTGGCCCACGGCGAACACGCGGCGGAAGGGCAGCACCGTCGTCCCGTCCGGCCGGACCGGGTACGCCACCCGCAGCGCGGCGGCGTACTCGGCGGTCAGCTCCTCGCCGTCCGCCGGTGACAGCCGGGCGAGCACCGGGCGCAGGACGGTGCCGGACACCCAGCGCAGTACCGGGTCCTCCCCGGTCAGCACGTGCAGGTACGTCGTCTCCCAGGCATCCGGGGCCAGCCCGGCCGCGGTGAGGACCTCCAGGTAGCCCGTCGGGTCGAGGACGGCCGCGCGGTCCAGCACCGTGTCGTCCCCGGGGGCGAGCCGCCCGGCCCACCGGGGGCCGGCCACCAGCTCGGCCAGCAGTGCGTGCGTGGGCGCCGCCTGGTTGCCGGGAACCTGCACCGCCAGCCACCCGCCGGGGGCGAGCTCGCCGGCCCAGCGCGCCATCAGCTGCCCGTGGCCGGGGACCCAGTGCAGCGCCGCATTGCTCACCAGCACGTCGACCGGCTCGGTCGGGTGCCAGTTCCGCAGGTCCCCGGTGGTGAAGTCGAGTCGTCCCGGGACGGCGTGGGCCGCGGCGGCCGCGAGCATCGACGGCGAGCTGTCGATCCCGGTCACCCGGGCGCCCGGCCACCGCTGGGCGAGGGTCGCGGTGACCGATCCGTCGCCGCAGCCGAGGTCCACCACGACCCGCGGGGCGTCCGCCCCGACCCGGGACAGCAGCTCGGCGAAGGGCCGCGCGCGCTCGCCGGCGAACCGCAGGTAGGTGGTCGGGTCCCAGGCGGCCACACTCTGCACGGGGCGAGGCTAGCCCCGGACGGGCGACGATCCGTCCCTCTCAGGAGCGGAAAGGGGCGGTCCGGTCAGTCCCGCCCGGTACGGTGACCGAGCCGACTCCACGGCAGTTCCACCACACCCCGGGGGGTCTCGATCAGCTCCGACCCGACGGACCGCCCGTCCGCGAGCGGTCCGTCAGCCGACGGACCGTCAGTCGACGGCCTTCCTGCCGTACCCGGTCCCGGGTCGGGCGGGGTCACCGACACCGCTGCGGACGCCCCGGGTCGGGCAGCCGTACCCGCCGATGGCCTGCCGTCGGCCGGCCTACCCAGCCCGAAGGGTGCCGGAGTGCCCCTGATGGGGCTGCCCGTCGCAGACCCGACGGCTCTCGACCGGACCGGCGCGGAGTCCGCGGCGGAGCACGATGCGGGCGACGGAGTGAACGGCGGCGTGAGCCTGGTCGCCAAACTGCGCGCCGTGCTGCGGGTCCGCGACTTCCGCAAGCTGTGGCTGTCGATGTCGCTGTCCAGCTTCGGTGACTGGCTCGGGCTGCTGGCGATCACCGCGACGGCGACCTCGCTGGTGGACGGCTTCGCCGGGCAGAACTACGCCCTCGGTGCCGTCCTGCTCTTCCGGCTCCTGCCCGCGATCCTGCTCGGGCCGCTGGCCGGCGCGTTCGCCGACCGCTTCGACCGGCGCAAGACCATGGTCGTCTCCGACGTCCTCCGCTTCGGGTTGTTCGCCTCGATCCCGATCGTCGACGACCTGATCTGGCTGTTCATCGCGCAGTTCCTGATCGAGGCGATCAGCCTGTTCTGGATCCCGGCCAAGGAGGCCGCCGTCCCGAACATGCTGCGCAAGGACCAGCTCGAGCCGGCCAACCAGCTGTCGCTGGTGACCACCTACGGGTTCACCCCGGTGCTGGCGGCGCTGGCGTTCGCGCTGCTGACCACGGTGGGCAACAGCGTCGGGACCTCCATCCCGTCGCTGGACAAGTCGGCCCTGGCGCTCTACCTGAACGCGCTGACCTTCCTCGTCGCCGCGGTCGTCATCTGGAACCTGCCGTCGATCAGCGGCCGCCGCGCCGCGGGCACCCAGGTCACCGGGGAGAGCTTCCTCGGCTCGCTGCGCCAGGGTTTCTCCTTCGCCGGGCACACCCCACTGGTCCGCGGCCTGGTCGTCGGCATCACCGGTGCGTTCATCGCGGCCGGGGTCGTCATCGCCACCGGGCAGGCCTTCGCGATGTCGGTCGGCGGTGGCGAGGCCGCGTACGGCCTGCTGTTCGGCGCGGTCTTCATCGGTCTGGGGCTGGGCATCGCGCTGGGCCCCAGCGTCGCCCGCGATCTCTCCCGGGAGCGGCTGTTCGGTGTCGCGATCGTCGGTGCCGGCATCGCCGTCGGCCTGCTGGCCTGGACGTTCACGCTGTGGATCGCGCTGCTGCTGGTCGTGTTCATGGGCTTCTTCGCCGGGATCGCCTACCTGGCCGGCTTCACGATGCTGGGCACCGAGATCGACGACGCCCTCCGCGGCCGGACGTTCGCGCTGGTCCAGTCGCTGGTCCGGGCCGCGCTGATCGTCTCGCTGGCGATCGTGCCGTTCGGTGTCGGGCTGCTCGGCCGCACCACCCTCCACCTCGGCTCCGTCACGCTGGCGGTCACCGGCGAGCGGGTGATGCTGTTCGTCGCCGGGTTGCTGGCCGTCGCGGTCGGCGTGGTCGCCTACCGGCAGATGGACGACGGCCGCCCCGTGCCGCTGATCGCCGACGTCGTCACCGCGCTGCGCCGCGACACCACCGCGCGGCGGCGGCTGGCCGGCGGCGGCGTGCTGATCGCCTTCGAGGGCGGTGAGGGCGCGGGCAAGTCGACCCAGGTCCGCCGGCTCCAGGAGTGGCTGACCGAGGAGGGCCTGGTCTCCCGGGGCACCTTCGAGCCGGGCGCGACGCCGTCGGGCGGGCGGATCCGCTCGATCGTGCTCGACCCGGCCAGCGCCGGGCTGTCGCCGCGGTCGGAGGCGCTGCTCTACGCCGCTGACCGCGCCCAGCACGTGCACGACGTGCTCCGGCCCGCGCTGGACGCCGGCGAGGTGGTGATCACCGACCGGTTCGTGGACAGCTCGCTGGCATACCAGGGCGCCGGCCGCGCGATCCCGATGGACGACGTCCGGTCGATCTCCCGCTGGGCCACCCAGGGGCTGCAGCCCGACCTGACCGTGCTGCTGGACCTGCCGCCCGAGGTGGGGCTGGCCCGTGCCCGGGGGCGGGCCGCCGCCGACCGGCTGGAGTCGGAGTCGCTCGACTTCCACCAGCGGGTGCGCCGGACATTCACGGCCCTCGCCGAGGCCGAACCCGATCGCTACCTGGTGTTGGACGCGCGCCGCTCCCCCGACGAGCTGGCCGCGGAGATCCGGGCCCGGGTCAGCGACCTGCTGCAGGGCCTGCCGCTGCAGCAGCTCCCGTCGGATGCCCACGTGCCGCGCAGCCGCCGGGGCGACCATGTCGTGCAGACGGGGCCGACGTCGCAGTTGCACCCATGAGCGAGAGTGGTGGCGTGAGCAGCCCAGCCCCTGTCGCGGTCGGGGTGTGGGCCGACGTCGTCGGCCAGCCCGCAGTCGTGGCGGAGCTGCAGGCGGCGGTCGCCCAACCGGCGGCGATGACCCATGCCTGGCTGTTCACCGGGCCGCCCGGATCGGGGCGCTCGGTCGCCGCGCGGGCCTTCGCCGCCGCCCTGCAGTGCCCGCAGGGCGGTGACGGGACGTGCCACGAGTGCCGCACCGTGCTCGCCGGCAGCCACGCCGACGTGCACCGGGTCGTTCCCGAGGGGTTGTCGATCGGCGTGGCGGAGGTGCGCGGGATCGTGCGCACGGCGGCCCGGGCGCCGTCGCAGGGCCGCTGGCAGATCGTCCTCGTCGAGGACGCCGACCGGATGAGCGAGGCGGCGTCCAACGCCGTGCTGAAGATGCTCGAGGAGCCCCCGGCCCGCACCGTGATGCTGCTCTGTGCGCCCTCGCTGCACCCCGACGACGTGCCCGTGACCATCCGCTCCCGATGCCGGGTGGTGCCACTGCGCACCCCGACGATCGAGGCGGTCGCCGAGGTGCTGGTCCGCCGCGACGGCATCGACCCCGCGCTGGCCGCCTGGTCGGCCGCTGCCGCCGGCGGGCACGTCGGCCGCGCCCGGCACCTCGCCCGCGACGAGTCGGCCCGGCTGGCCCGCAAGGCCGTCCTGGACATCCCGTTGTCGCTGGTCTCCCTGGCCGCCTGCCTCAACGCCGCCGACGACCTGGTCGGCTCGGCGAAGGAGGAGTCCGACAAGACCGTCGCCGAGGTCGACGCCGTCGAGACCGAGGCGGTGAAGGCCAGCCTGGGGGTGGGGGCCCGCGGCCCGGGTGTGGCTGCGGCCAGCCGGGGTGCCGGTCAGCTCAAGGAGCTGGAGAAACGCCAGAAGTCGCGGGCCACCCGGCTGGGCCGGGACTCCCTGGACCGGGCGCTCGTGGACATGGCGGCGCTGTACCGCGACGCGCTGGTGATCGCCGCCGTCGGTGCCGGATCGGGGGAGCTGACCGTGCCGCTGGCCCATCCCGACCGCCGGGCCGACACCGTCGAGCTGGCCCGCCGGATCGGCGCGGAGGGCGCCGTGCGGCGGATCGACGCGGTCCTGGCGGCACGCACCGCGCTGGAGCAGAACGTGAAGCCACAGATCGCCGTGGAGGCGCTCACCGTGGCCCTGCGGCTGCCTGCCTGAGGCCTGCCCGGCGCCGGTGGGGGTGTGCCGGGAGAGCCACAGCGGTGCCGTAAGCTGACCCGCGCAGTCCGCCGCCTTAGCTCAGTCGGTAGAGCATCTCACTCGTAATGAGAAGGTCGTCGGTTCGATTCCGACAGGCGGCTCGCATCTGAGCAGCGTATTAGCCCTCGGTCGGCCGCTCAAGGGCCGATTTCGAGCCCAACTGGGAACGAGTTGGGAGCGGGAGCGCATGCGAGCCTTCACGGTCTTCGGTGTCGCTCGGTGCTCGTGGCGCGCTCCCAGATGACCATCAGGCGGCTCGACCCGCTGGGTTGCCTCTTCATCCGGCGAGCGCCCGAGGCCAGGCGATCCCGCGATCTGCCGGTCCTGTCGCCTGAGCGGCCTCTTAGGCGACACTTCTCCGTCTGCCGAGCGCGACTTCAGTCCTGCTTCGGCGTCATAGCCCCGAGCTTGCCCAGTCTGACCGCGACCGGCTGCGGCGCGTCGTCTCCAAGCGCGACGCAGCGCAGAACTGCCCGGAACGCCGGGCTCCGCCGCGCGGCCCGCTCAACCTCGTCCAGGACACGAAGACCATTACCGGAGTAGTAGACCAAGTCCTCCAGCGGTCCCGCTCCGACCGAGCCGATCAGATCATCGTCACCGTCGGCCGCTTCGGCCAACACGACCAGTCCATCGACTACACCGGGAACAGCGTCGTCGCAGGCAACTTGGAGGAACTCCTTCGCGGCGCCCCACTCGTCCGCCCGCCACTCTGAGATCCAGTCGGACGCCCACGCAGCCATGCTCGACCACGTGCACTCCGTTCTCTCGAATGGGTCCGTTAAGCGGCAAGAGGCATCCGGGAGGAAGCTGGCCTCAGTCCGGAGCACGGTGCCAGCCTAGAGATCATCATGGCGAGCCGGGCGGAACTTCCCCCCTCATCACTCGGGCCGAACGGCAGGCCCTACGTGTGGGCTGTTGGCACTCCCGACCCAGCCCTGCTGTCCCCGAGCGGCCCACTCTGGGACACCCCGGGGAAGGACCAGGGGCCACGATCCTGATCAGTCCGCACCGGCTGCTGGATAGTGGCGCCATGGCTCGGTACCGGTGGCGCACCGCCGTGCGGAAGCGGCTGCCGTGGTTCCTCGTCGACCTCGGCGTCGCGCCCAAGGGACGGGGCGACTGCGGTGCTCACCACTGGTACAAGGCGTCGGATACGGAAGACCGCTGCTACCACTGCGAGATCGGTCTTCGTCATCCGAGCGAGCTATGACTCGCGGACCGTGAACTTCGCCGGGCTTGTCCTATAGCGGCCCACTAAGTGTCGTACCTCATGAGGTTGATGGCACTGTCGCAGCGAGTTCATCCAGCCACTCGCGGAATGCGGGCCACACAAGATTTGCCAACCGCTCGTACCCGGAGGCTCGTGGATGTGCCCCGTCTACCGACGTCACTTCCGCGACCCACTCCTCGTCACCGATGAGCGACGCGGCGACCTCGACGTAGGTGACATCCCGTTCGTCGCAGCGCTCGGCCATCGCCTCGGACAGCGCGACGATGCGCTTGTTCTGCTCGGCGTCACCTACGAGCGCCGGGCCGACGAGCAGGAGCGGCCAGCGCTCCACCACCGCGCTCTCGATGATGCGATCCAGGGCCGCCAGCGTGTCTGCCATGTTCACTCGACGCTGTCCGGCCATGACGGTGGTGTCGTTGATGCCTGCGCTGACCACCAGGCCGTGGGCGTCGCCATCCCGAAGCCGTGGGCGCGCCTCCGTCACCAGCCGAGCCTGGATGTCGAGAGTTGTCTCCCGGCGGATGCCCAAGTTGTAGCCAGTCAGATTCCAGCCGACGGCTCGCCCCCATGCGACGACTCGTCCCACCCAGCCGAGGGCCAGGTCGTCTTCCGCGCCTGCGGTGAATGAATCGCCAACGAAGGCGAGGCGGATGTCACGTGGCACTCGCGGGACCCTAGCGTCGTCGCCGTGAACACAACGTCCTGCGACATCACAACTAAGGGGCAGGGCGGACGAGCCTTCTGGCTTCAGACCTCGCCCGCGCTGGTCGATACGTTAGGCATGTACGGCTCCCGCCGCCGGGCGCGCTAGCTGAAGCACAGGGTCGCGCGGGGAGAGACGTCCACGATGGGAGCGGAGGTCCGCCGTCGGCGGCTACGGGTAGGGCGAGCGCTGCGCAAGGGCAGGCGAGTCGGCCGGCAGTGGGTCGTGCCCACAGCCGGCCTCCGGGCCTTCCTGGGCCTGCCGCAGCAGGAGTCGACGGAGCCGGGCACCTCCTGACCTCAGTCGCCCGGTCATGCGGCGAGCCCGGGGGTGACAGGGCCCGCCGGAACGTCACCCCAGGTGCCCGACTCCGGCTCCTGCCGATGACCCTCGCGGGACGAGAGCGGCGGCGGCCTCGGCCGCCTGCCGGCCCACGCCTTCCAGCAGGTGCGTGTAGGTGTCCGCCGTTATCCGGATCCCGGAGTGCCCGAGGCGCTTGGAGACGACGGTCATGTCCACGCCGGCCGCCAGCATGATCGACGCCTGGCCGTGCCGGAGATCGTGCAGCCGCAACCGTCGCAGCCCGGCCCCGGCGACCAGCGCCTGGAAGGTCGTGGAGACGACCTCCGGCTTGAGGTAGGACCGGTCCTCCCGGGCGAAGACCAGGTCGTGGTCCTCGTACGCCGCGCCGAACGCGGCTCTCTCCGCGTCCTGTTGCAGGCGGTGGGCGATCAGCGAGCCGGCTGTAGCAGCGTCGAGATCCACCCGCCGGTCCTCACCGCTGGCCGTCTTGGGTTGCCCGACCACGCTCTCGTACCCGACCTGCACCACCGACTGGCGAACCCACAGCACCCGCTTGCCCAGGTCTACGTCACCCCAGCGCAGACCCACGACCTCACCGCGGCGCAGCCCCGTCATCGCCAACACCTCGAACAGCACACCCAACCGGTGGCCGGC
>JAOPVN010000449.1 GCA_025966175.1 Modestobacter sp.
ACCCGGTGGCCGTGGGCGGCCTGGCGGGCCAGCTGGGCGGTCGCCGGCGGCGTGGCCGGCACGAACTCGACGGCGGCGGACGCAACGGCCCGGCGTCCCGAGGCGAGCGACCAGCCCCTGGCGAGCAGCGCCGCAGGGGCCATCAGGGCGATGAAGAGGACGACGGCGATGAGGCGGCCCACTCCCCCAGTGTGCCCCCGTTCACCGCGGGTGGGGGCGGGGCCCCTCCTCAGTCGTCCCAGCGGCCGAAGACCCGCTCGGCGGTGGCGGTGAGGGCTCCGCAGAGCTGCCCCAGCTCCGTGCCGGTGACCTCGGCGAGCGCGCGCACGGTGTGCGGCACCAGGCGCGCGGCGTTGGGGCGCCCGCGCAGCGGCACCGGGGTGAGGAACGGCGCGTCGGTCTCGACCAGCAGCTGGTCCAGCGGGGTGAGCGCGGCGGCCTCGCGGAGGTGGCCGGCGTTGCCGAAGGTCAGGGTGCCGGCGAAGGACAGCACGTAGCCGCGCTCGATGCAGGCCCGGGCGAAGCCGGCGTCCCCGGAGAAGCAGTGCAGCACCGTGTGCTCGGGAGCGCCCTCGTCGGCCAGCACGCGCAGCACGTCGTCGTGGGCGTCGCGGTCGTGGATGACCAGGGCGAGGCCGTGCCGCTTGGCGATGTCGATGTGCGCGCGGAAGGACGCCTCCTGCGGCGCCCATCCCTCCTCGCCGGTGCGGTACCGGTCCAGCCCGGTCTCCCCCACCGCGCGGACCCGCGGCTGGGCGGCCAGCCGGTCGATCTCGGCCAGTGCGGAGTCCGTCGCCGCGCCGGCACCGGCCTCGTTGGGGTGCAGCGCGACCGCGGCCAGCACGTTCGGGTGCCGGGCGGCGAGCTCGGCCGACCAGCGCGAGGACGCGACGTCCACCCCGACCTGGACCAGCCGCGGGACCCCGACGGCGACCGCGGCCGCGATCGCCTCGTCCACCTCGGCGTCCGTCGGCTCGCGGTCCTCCCCACCGACGGCGATGTCGAAGTGGGTGTGACTGTCGACCGCCGGAGCCGGCAACGGTTCCGGCGACGGCGGCGGCTCGCCCCGCCGGTTGGCCCGCGAGGACGTCGACCGACTCACCGTTCCGCCAAAATGGCCATTTTGGCGGAGGGGGACGCGCTCACGCCTCGCCGTCCGCCTTGCCGCCTGTGCCGGCTTCTTCCAGCCGGGCCAGCTCCTCGTCGACGATCGAGGGGTCGAGCTTGGTGAACACCGGCTTCGGCGGCGCCAGCGGCGTGCCCGGTGGGGGCAGCGGCGTGGAGGCCCAGACCGCCTGACCCTCGCTGTAGGGCCCGGTGATGATCGGGTACGGCGAGCCGTCGTCGAGGTCGGTGACCTCCTCGATCCGCGGCGTCACCGACCAGACACCGGTACCCCCGAGCAGCTCGTGGACCTGCTGCGACGAGTGCGGCAGGAACGGCGTGAGCAGCGCGTTGCAGTCCTTGATCGCCTGCAGCGCGGTGTGCAGCACGGTGTCCCGGCGGGCCGGGTCCTCCTTGAGCTTCCACGGCGCCTGGTCCGACAGGTACTTGTTCGCCTCGCCGACCACCCGCATCGCCTCGGTGACCGCCGCCTTCTGCCGGTTGCGCGCCAGCAGGTCGCCGATCGGGGTGAACGCGCCGGACGTGGTGGCCAGCAACTGCCGGTCGGCGTCGGTCAGCTCCCCCGGGCTCGGCACGGCACCGACGTTCTTGGCCGCCATGGACACCGTGCGGTTGACCAGGTTGCCCCAGCCGGCGACCAGCTCGTCGTTGTTGCGCCGGAGGAACTCCGCCCAGGTGAAGTCGGTGTCCTGGTTCTCCGGACCGGCGACGGCGATGAAGTAGCGCAGCGCGTCGGCGTCGTAGCGGGCCAGGAAGTCGCGGACGTAGATGACCACCTGCCGGGAGGAGGAGAACTTGCGCCCCTCCATGGTCAGGAACTCACTCGACACCACCTCGGTGGGCAGGTTCAGCCGGCCCAGCGATCCGGGCGTGCCGCCCTTGTCACCCTCACCGTTGTATCCGAGGAGCTGGGCCGGCCAGATCTCGGAGTGGAAGACGATGTTGTCCTTGCCCATGAAGTAGTAGGCGTCGGAGTCCGGCGCCTGCCACCACTGCCGCCAGGCCTCCGGGTCGCCGGACCGGCGGGCCCACTCGATCGACGCCGACAGATAGCCCACGACGGCGTCGAACCACACGTAGATGCGCTTGTCCGGCCGGTCGATCCAACCCTCCAGCGGCACACGCACACCCCAGTCGATGTCCCGGGTGTAGCTGCGCGGCTTGAGATCGCCGAGCAGGTTGACGCTGAAGTTCAAGACGTTGGGCCGCCAGCTCTTGCGCGTGCCCAGCCAGTCGCCGAGCGCCCGGGCGAACGCCGGCAGGTCGAGGAAGTAGTGCTCCTCCTCGACGAACTTCGGCGTCTCGCCGTTGATCTTGCTGACCGGGTTGATCAGGTCGACCGGGTCGAGCTGGTTGCCGCAGTTGTCGCACTGGTCGCCGCGGGCGCCGTCGTAGCCGCAGATCGGGCAGGTGCCCTCGATGTAGCGGTCGGGCAGCGTGCGGCCGGTGGACGGACTGATCGCGCCGAGCGTGGTCTGCGGGAAGACGTAACCGTTCTTCAGCAGCCCGAGGAAGATCTCCTGGCTGACCGCGGCGTGGTTGGCCGTCGTCGTCCGGGTGAAGAGGTCGTAGCTCATCCCCAGGCTGGCCAGGTCGTCGACGATGATCCGGTTGTTCCGGTCGGCGATCTCCCGCGGGCTGATCCCCTCGGCGTCGGCGGCGACCGTGATCGGCGTCCCGTGCTCGTCGGTGCCGCTGACCATGAGCACCTGGTCGCCGGTCATCCGGCGGTAACGGCTGAAGACGTCGGAGGGCACCCCGAAGCCCGAGACGTGCCCGATGTGCCGCGGGCCGTTGGCGTAGGGCCAGGCGACGGCGGTCAGGATGTGTCGGTCACTCACGGCCAGAGCCTAGTTCGGGAGCTCCGGCCGGCTCCCGGGAGCATCAGCGCGTGCTGTCGACCGCGGCCGGGGCCGGCTCGACGGCCGGGTGGGCCGGGGAGCTGACGAGCGAGAACGCGGTCAGCGCCAGGCCGATGACGCCGACCGTCACCCCGCGCGCCACCCGGTACCGCGGGGGCTGCGCCGGACGGTGGACCCGCGGGTGGGGACCCGCGGCCAGCCAGTCCGCCGTGGCGTCGGACCCGGCGAGCAGCAGCTTGACGATGGGGACGGTGACGGCCAGCAGCGTGAGCACCGGGAGCGGCAGCGCACCGAGCGGCCCGGGGGCCACCAGCGCCACGCCGTCGACGCCGAGCGCCCCGGCTCCGGCCAGCACCAGGAGCAGCGCGATCTCCCCGCAGGAGACCGCGACGAGCAGAAGCCGGCCGGCGCCGTCCACCAGGCTGGCACCGCCGCCGGCGCACAGCACCACCCAGCCGGCGAGCAGCAGCAGGGTGAGCGCGACCAGGCCGCCGTCCGGGCGGAGGCCGGTGCCGAAGAGCCCGTCCAGGCCGGTGAGCCCGACCGCCAGCAGCGCCAGCGACTCCACGACGGCCAGCGCCCCGGCGGCCGCCACCGTCGCCGGCGTGCGCCGCCGGCCCGGGACCGACCGCGTCGGAGGGACGACGGCCGCGGGGACGGCGTCGGGGACGGTGCTGCTGGACACGGGGGCTCCCTGACCGGGGACGGGCTGTCACCAGTCAGGTCGGCCGTGCGGGAGTGCTGCCGGAGGAGGGCGGCGCCCACCCCACCCCTCCGGGTGAGGGATCAGTCGGGAGCGCGGTCGCGGGCGGACTCCCGCTCGCCGGCGGTGGCCGGGTCCAGCGAGCCACCGGCGGCCAGCCGGCTGTGGTGGCGGCTGTAGACGGCGTAGACGAGCACCCCGATGACCATCCACACCGCGAACCGGAGCCAGGTCTCGCCGGGCAGGTTGAGCATCAGGTAGAGGCAGGCCAGCGCGGACACGACCGGCAGCACCGGCACGAACGGCACCCGGAAGGACCGCGGCAGGTCCGGCCGGGTGCGGCGCAGCACGATGACGGCGATGGAGACCAGGACGAAGGCGAACAGCGTGCCGATGTTCACCAGTTCGGCGAGGGTGCTCAGCGGGACGAACCCGGCGAGCAGGGCCACCACCACTCCGGTGATGACGGTGATCTTGTACGGCGTCCCGTGCTTCGGGTGCACCGCGCCGAGGCCGGGCGGCAGCAGGTGGTCGCGGCTCATCGCGAACAGCACCCGGGACTGGCCGAGCATCAGGATCATCACGACCGAGGTCAGCCCGGCCAGCGCGCCCACCGAGATCGCGCCGGACAGGAACGGCAGCCCGACGCTGCGGAAGGCGTCGGCGAGCGGCGCCTCGGTGGACAGCTCCGTGTACCGCTGCATCCCCACCACGACCAGCGAGACCGCGACGTAGAGCAGCGTGCAGACGGCGAGGGACCCGATGATGCCCCGGGGCAGGTCCTTCTTCGGGTCCTTGGTCTCCTCCGCCGCCGTGGCGACGATGTCGAAGCCGATGAAGGCGAAGAAGACGATGGCCGCGCCGGCCAGGATGCCGCCGACCCCGAAGTTGCTGGGGGCGAAGCCGAACAGCGTCTGGATCAGCGGGGCGCTCCAGCCGCTGCCCGCCTCGGCCGGCTCGGCCGGCGGCACGAACGGCGAGTAGTTCTCCGCCTTGACGTAGAAGAAGCCGACCACGATCACCAGCAGCACGATCGCGACCTTGATCGCCACGATGACGGAGGTGACGCGGGAGGAGAACTTGATCCCGAGGATGAGCACGCCGGTCATCACCACGGCGATGACGATGGCCGGGATGTTGACCGTCGCGGTCTCCCCGGCGATCGACGTCGGCAGCGGGATGCCGAGGTCGCCCAGCAGCTGGTTGAGGTAGCCCGACCAGCCGACCGAGACGGTGGCGGCCCCCAGCGCCAGCTCGAGGACCAGGTCCCAGCCGATGATCCAGGCCACGAACTCGCCCAAGGTGGCGTAGGAGAACGTGTAGGCCGACCCGGCGACCGGCACGGTGGAGGCGAACTCCGCGTAGCAGAGGGCGGCCAGGCCGCAGACCACGCCCGCGATCACGAAGGAGAGGGCGACCGCCGGGCCGGTGGTCGTCCTGGCCACCTCACCGGTGAGCACGAAGATGCCGGTGCCGATGATCACCCCGACGCCGAAGACGGCGAGGTCGAACCCGGACAGGTGCCGCTTCAGCTGGTGGCCCGGTTCGTCGGTGTCGCGGATCGAGTCCTCGACGTTCTTCACCCGTGCTCGGTTCTCGGCCACGCCCGCCCACCCTCCCTCGGGTCGGCGCTGGGAACGCCGGCCGCCTGGTGATCAACGCCTGCGCGGAGCGTGCCACTCGGATGCCGGTCCCGCATGCCTACGCTGCCGGGTGCTGCAGGCCGGGACGGCGGCAGCTCCGCAGGAGGACGAGGAGTTCCGGTGAGCCACACCCACAGCGACACCGAACCGACGCCCGGAGCCACCGCCCCGACCGCGACGACGGTCCCGGCGACGGCCCCGCTCCCCCCGACGCTGCGTCCCCGTCCGGCCGGCGCCCGCCGCAACCGGCCGCCGTCCCAGCAGTCCGGCGACCCGGTCGTCGACTGCGCCGTCTACGTCGGCGGCGAACGGCAGGACGTCGCGCCGGCGGAGGCGCTCCGGGTGGCCCGGGACCGGGGCGGGTTCGTCTGGCTGGGGCTCTACGAGCCGACCGAAGAGGCTCTCACCGCCATCGGCGAGCTGTACGGCCTGCACCCGCTGGCGGTCGAGGACGCCGTCTACGCCCATCAGCGGCCCAAGCTCGAGCGGTACGAGGACGACGCGCTGTTCATGGTGCTCAAGACCGCCAAGTACGCCGAGCACCAGGAGCTGACCGCCAGCAGCGAGGTGGTGATCACCGGCGAGATCATGGTCTTCCTCGGCACCGACCACGTGATCACCGTCCGGCACGGCACGCACGGCGAACTCAGCCGGTTGCGGCGTGACCTGGAGCAGCAGCCCGAGTTGCTCTGCCACGGTCCGGCCGCGGTGCTGTACGCGATCGCCGACCACGTGGTGGACGACTTCGTCGACGTCGCGCAGGCGGTCGAGGACGACGTCGAGGAGGTCGAGACGTCGGTGTTCAGCCCGGCCCGCACCGACGACAGCGCCCGCATCTACCAGCTCAAGCGCGAGCTGATGCAGCTGCGCCGGGCGGTCGGGCCGCTGGAGATCCCGCTGTCCACACTGGTCGACCGGCCGCTGGCGGTGGTGCCCGACGCGATGCGTTCCTACTTCCGCGACGTCCAGGACCATGCTCTGCGCACCCGCGACCAGGTCGGCAGCCTGGACGAGCTGCTCACCTCGATCCTGCAGGCGTCGCTGGCCCGGACCTCGCTGGCCGACAACGAGGACATGCGCAAGATCAGCGCCTGGGCCGGGATCATCGCCGTCCCCACGGCGATCGCCGGGATCTACGGGATGAACTTCGAGCACATGCCCGAGCTCGGGTGGCGGTTCGGCTATCCCGCCGCGCTGCTGGTCATGTTCCTGGCGTGCTGGCTGCTGCACCGCGGCTTCAAGCGCAGCGGCTGGCTCTGAGCCCACCGGTGCGCGCCGATCGCGGTGTCCTCCGCCGGGACACCGCGATGGCGCGCCCTCGGCGGTGTCAGGGGCCCTTGGCGGCGATGACGGCGTCGTAGACGACACGGCGCGGGAGCCCGGTGCGGGCGACGACCGTGCGGATGGCGTCCTTGCGGGTGGCCCCGGCGGCCTCCTCGATGGCCACCTCGCCGGCCAGCTCCGCAGCCGAGAGCGTCGCGGGCCCGGCGACGGCGCCGGCCACCACGAGGGTGATCTCGCCGCGCACGCCGTCGGCTGCCCAGGCGGCCAGCTCGGCGAGCGGCCCGCGGCGGACCTCCTCATGGGTCTTGGTGAGCTCCCGGCACACCGCGGCCGGCCGATCGTCGCCGAACGCGGCCGCCGCGTCGACGAGCGCGTCGGCCAGCCGGTGCGGCGACTCGTAGAACACCATCGTCCGGGCCTCGGCGGCCAGCGCCGCCAGCGCGGCCCGCCGCTCGCCGCCCTTGCGGGGCAGGAAGCCCTCGAAGCAGAACCGGTCGCAGGGCAGGCCGGAGACCGCCAGCGCGGTGACGACGGCGGAGGGCCCGGGCACCGAGGTGACCACGATGCCGGCCTCCACCGCGGCGCGGACCAGCGTGTAGCCCGGGTCGGAGACCGAGGGCATCCCCGCATCGGTGAGCAGCAGCACCGTCTTGCCCTCGGTCATCGCGGCCACCAGGCCGGGCAGCCGGGACTGCTCGACCGACTCGTGGAAGCTCACCAGCCGGCCGGTGAAGGTGACGCCGAGGTCGGCGGCCAGCCGGTGCAGCCGGCGGGTGTCCTCCACCGCCAGGACGTCGGCCGACGCCAGCACCTGCCTCAGCCGGGGCCCGACGTCGCCGGGCTGCCCGAGCGGCGCGCCGCCGAGCACCAGCCGTCCGGCGCCTGCAGCGGACCCGGTGTCACTGTCGCTCACCGGGCGAGCCTGTCACGCCCGGTCCGGACAGCTCGGCCACCTACCCTGGCCGCCATGGCCGTGCTGGCCCCGGAGCGGGCGGAGTCGACACCGGAGGACCCGCCCCGGCCCGCGCGCCGCCGTCCACCCCGGCCCCGCCGGCAGGGCACCCCCCCGCTGCCCCGGGACCGCCGCCTCGCCGCCGCGCTGACCGCGGTGCTCGGGCTGGCCACCTTCGTCTCCCGGTTGTGGGACCTCGACTACCCCGGTGACCTGCTCTTCGACGAGGCGTACTACCCACCGGAGGCGCTGGAGCTGCTGCGCTGGGGCACCGAGTACAACCGCGGCTACACCTTCATCGTCCACCCACCGCTGGGCAAGTGGCTGATCGCGGCCGGCATCCACGTGTTCGGCTACGACTCGTTCGGCTGGCGGCTCCCGTCGGCGGTGGCCGGCACCATCGCCGTCGTCGTGCTGACCCGGCTCACCCGGCGACTGACCGGCTCGACCCTGCTCGGCCTGGTCGCCGGGGTGTTGCTGGCCCTGGACGGCTTCTCCTTCACCCTCTCCCGGATCGGCCTGCTCGACGTCTTCCTGCAGACCTTCGTGGTCAGCGCCGTGGCCTGTCTCGTCGTCGACCGGGACCGGGTGCGCCAGCGGGTCCGGGACGGCGCCGACCGGGCGACGGCGGCCGGCTTCCGGCTCGGCCCGCGCGGCTGGCGGATCGCCGCCGGCCTGCTGTTCGGCGCCGCGTGCGCGGTGAAGTGGAGCGGCGTCTGGTTCCTGGCGTTCTTCGCCGTCCTGTCGCTGTTCTGGGACCGCGCCGCCTGGCGGGAGGCCGGGGTGCGCCGCCCCACGGTGGTCGCCGCGCGGCGCGG
>JAOPVN010000475.1 GCA_025966175.1 Modestobacter sp.
GCGACGCAGTGCCCGTCGTCGGAGAACACCCGCACCCGGGCCGCGGAGTCGGCCATGGCGCCGAGCTCGGCCAGCCGCTCGCCGCGCAGCCCCACGGTGACCGCGCCGACCGGGACGACGTCGACCAGCCCGGCCTCCTGGCCCAGCCGCCACACCTGCTCGACCACGCCGGCGGTGTCGGCGACCGGATCGGTGTTGGCCATCGCGTGCACCGCGGTGTAACCGCCCAGCGCCGCCGCGCGGCTGCCGGTCTCGACCGTCTCGGCGTCCTCGCGGCCCGGCTCGCGCAGGTGGGTGTGCAGGTCGACCAGGCCCGGCAGCGCGACCAGGCCGGCCGCGTCGACGACCTCCAGGCCCGGAACGGTGAGCGAGTCGCCGATCGCGGCGATCCGGCCGTCCTGGATCAGGATGTCGACGGCGTCCTCGCCGTACGGCTTCGCGCCCTTGATCAGGATGGTCATTCGGGTGCGCCTCCCAGCAGCAGGTACAGGACGGCCATCCGGACGCTCACGCCGTTGCCGACCTGGTCGACGATCGTGGAGCGGGCGGAGTCGGCCACCTCGGCGGCGATCTCCATGCCGCGGTTCATCGGCCCCGGGTGCATGACGATCGCGTCGGCGGGCAGCGTGCCCATCCGGCGTCCGTCCAGGCCGTACCGACGGCTGTACTCGCGGGCGCTCGGGAAGAACGAGGCGTTCATCCGCTCGGCCTGCACCCGCAGCATCATCACCACGTCGGCCTTGGGCAGGACGGCGTCCAGGTCGTAGCTGACCGTCACCGGCCAGCTGCCCACACCCACCGGCAGCAGCGTGGGCGGGGCGATCACGGTGACCTCGGCGCCCAGGGTGTGCAGCAGCCAGATGTTGGAGCGGGCGACCCGGCTGTGCAGCACGTCGCCGACGATCGCCACCCGCACGCCCTCCAGCCGGCCCAGCCGCTGGCGGATCGTGTAGGCGTCCAGCAGGGCCTGGGTGGGGTGCTCGTGGGTGCCGTCGCCGGCGTTGACCACGCTGCCCTTCACCCACTGCGCCAGCCGGTGCGGGGCGCCCGACGCCGAGTGCCGGACGACGATCGCGTCGCTGCCCATCGCCTCCAGGGTCAGCGCGGTGTCCTTGAGGCTCTCGCCCTTGGAGACGCTGCTGCCCTTGGCGGAGAAGTTGATGACGTCGGCGCTCAACCGCTTGGCGGCCAGCTCGAAGGAGATCCGGGTGCGGGTGGAGTCATCGTAGAAGAGGTTCACCACGGTGCGCCCGCGCAGGGTCGGCAGCTTCTTGACCTCGCGGCCGGCCAGCGCCGACACGATCTGCGCCGCCGTGTCCAGCACCAGGGTCGCGTCGTCCCGGTCCAGGTCACCGGCCTCCAGCAGGTGCCGCTTCACGCGCCCTCGCCCCCGGTCAGCACGACCTCGTCGACCCCGTCGATCTCGGCGAGCTTCACCTTGACCGACTGGCCGCGTGACGTGGGCACGTTCTTGCCGACGTAGTCCGCGCGGATCGGCAGCTCGCGGTGGCCGCGGTCGACCAGCACCGCCAGCTGCACCGACCGGGGCCGGCCCAGGTCGCGCAGCGCATCCAGGGCGGCGCGCACCGAGCGGCCGGAGAACAGCACGTCGTCGACGAGCACCACCAGCCGCCCGTCGATCCCGGACTCCGGCAGGCGGGTGTCCTCCAGCGCGCGGACCCCGCGCAGCCGCAGGTCGTCGCGGTAGAGGGTGATGTCGACGGTGCCGACGTCGACCGCCGTGCCGCTGAACGCCTCGATCCGGGCGGCGAGCCGACGGGCCAGCGGGGCACCCCGGGTGGGGATGCCGACCAGCACCAGATCGGCCAGGCCGCCGTCGGGAGCGCCGGGTGCAGCAGAGCTGGCCGCGCGCTCGATCAGCTGGTGCGCGACGCGGTCGACCACTCGGGCGACGTCGTCGGCAGTGAGCAGCGGCGCTGCCGCCGGCTCGGAGAAAAGCGCAGATGACTCGGTCATCAGGCCTCCTTCCCCGCCTCACGGGACGGGTCGTTAAAGGAGTTGGCCGTCGTCGACGCGGCTGCGCCGGCGACGGAGTGGACCGCCGAAGACGGTACTGCACGGCCCGATGTGAGCCGCACCGCACGGGTTGTCCCGACCCGGACAAGAGATCTGCCTCGATGGGGGCCTCCTGACTGTCGCCACACACGCAAGACCAGTACTCTGCGTGACCAGCACAGTCCCCATCCGACGACAGTCAGTGAGCAGAGGTCATGAGCACCGACTACTCCAGGGCGCTCGGCGCCCGCCTGCGGGCCATCCGCAACCAGCAAGGGCTGTCGTTGCAGGGCGTGGAGGACAAGTCCCACGGCCGATGGAAAGCCGTCGTCGTGGGCTCCTACGAACGCGGTGACCGCGCGGTCACCGTGCAGCGGCTCTCCGAGCTCGCCGTCTTCTACGGCGTGCCCGTCTCCGAGCTGCTCCCCGACCCGCGGCCGAGCTCCGCCGTCACCAAGAACACGAAGATCGTGCTCAACCTGGAATCGCTGGGCTCACTGCCCGCCGACGAGGCCGGGCCGCTGGCCCGGTACGCCTCGACCATCCAGGCGCAGCGGCACGACTACAACGGCAAGGTGCTCTCGATCCGCGCCGAGGACCTCAAGTCGCTGGCGATCATCTACGACATGAGCCCGGACGAGCTGACCACCCGGCTCATCGAGTGGGGGGTGCTCTCCCCCGGCGCCGACGGCGTCGGTTACGCCACCGAGGACGACGACGACCCCTCCTGGGGCGATCGCCGCCGCTCCCCCCGGTGAGCTGAACGACTGAACGCCCGCGGCCAGGCACCGTCCCGGCCCCCGCGCCGCCGAGTGCGCAGTCGAGGTCGCCCGGTCCGGCGTGTCCCGCCGTGGCGGCGACCGGAACTGCTCACTCGCGCCGCCAACGCGAACGGCCCACTCTGGTGACCAGAGTGGGCCATTCGCGTGCACACGGCCGTCAGGTGGGGATCTCGGCCTTGACGATGCCGCCCAGCACGCCGTTGACGTAGGCCGGCGAGTCGTCGGTGGACAGCGCCTTGGCCAGCTCCACCGCTTCGTCGATGACGACGGCGTCCGGGACGTCGTCGACCCACAGCAGCTCGTAGACCGCCATCCGCAGGATCGCCCGGTCGACGTCTGGCAGCCGGTCCAGCGACCAGCCCGAGGCGTGCTCCTCGATCAGCGCGTCGATCCGGGTCCGCTGCTCGACCGCGCCCTCGACCAGCCGGACTGCGTGCTCGGGCACCGGCGGGTTGCCGTCGGCGATGCGGTCCCGCAGGACCGCGAGCGGGTCGCTGCGGCGCAGGTCGGCCTCGTAGAGGACGTCGACCGCGCGCTTGCGCGCCTTGGAACGGGCTGCCATGAGGTCAGCTGATCCGGCCGAGGTAGCGGCCGTCGCGGGTGTCGACCTTCAGCTTCTCGCCGGTGGTGATGAACAGCGGCACCTGGATCTCCGCGCCGGTCTCCAGGGTGGCGGGCTTGGTGCCACCGGTGGAGCGGTCGCCCTGCAGGCCCGGGTCGGTGTGCTGGACCACCAGCTCCATGGTCACCGGGAGCTCGACGTACAGCGGGGTGCCGTCGTGCACCGCCACGATGACCTCGGTGTTCTCCAGCAGGTAGTCCGCGCCGCCGCCGAGGGTCGCACCCGGGACGTAGATCTGGTCGAACGTGTCGCCGTCCATGAAGACGTAGTCGGTGCCGTCGGCGTACAGGTAGGTCATCGACCGCTTGTCGACGTTCGCCGTCTCGACCTTGGTGCCGGCGTTGAAGGTGCGGTCGACGACCTTGCCCGACAGCACGTTCTTCAGCGTCGTGCGGACGAAGGCGCCGCCCTTGCCCGGCTTCACGTGCTGGAAGTCGGTGACGGTCCACAGCTGCCCGTCCAGGTTCAGGACGGTGCCGTTCTTGAGGTCGTTGGTGGTAGCCATCTAGAGGACCAGCAGTTCCTTGCTCGTGAGGGTCAACAACTCGGGCTCGTCGTCCGTGACGA
>JAOPVN010000486.1 GCA_025966175.1 Modestobacter sp.
AGCGCGGTGCCGCCGTGGCGGCGCGAGTGCGCGCCGACGCGGAGGCGGCGCTGGCCTCGCTCGCGACCTCCCTGACCCGTGCGGCCGCTGAGCGGGACACCATGGCCGGCGCTCGCACGGCCGCGGAGGCGGAGCTGCTCGAGGTCCGGGCCCGCGTCCGTGCCGCTACCGCGGACCTCGACCGGCTGACCGACGAGGTGCACCGCGACGAGGTCGCCCGTGCCGAGCAGCGCTACCGCATCGAGGCGCTGGAGATGCGCGCCGCCGAGGAGTACGGCGTCGACCTGCCGACGCTGCTCACCGAGTACGGGCCGGCGGCCCCGGTACCGCCCACGCCGCAGCAGGTCGCCGCCGCCGACGCGGAGGGCAGGCCCCAGCCCGAGCCGGCGCCCTACGACCGCGCCGTCCAGGAGCGGCGGGCAGCCCGCGCGGAGCGCGACCTCGCCACACTCGGCAGGGTCAACCCGCTCGCGCTGGAGGAGTTCGCGGCGCTGGAGGAGCGGCACACGTTCCTGGCCACCCAGCTGGAGGACCTGAAGAACACCCGTCGGGACCTGCTCACCGTCGTCCGCGAGGTCGACGCGCGCATCCACGAGGTGTTCGCCGAGGCGTTCGCCGACACCCAGCGCGAGTTCGCCGCGGTGTTCGCCACGCTCTTCCCGGGCGGGGAGGGGCGGATCTTCCTCACCGACCCCGACGACCTGCTCACCACCGGCGTCGAGGTCGAGGCCCGGCCGCCGGGCAAGAAGGTGAAGCGGCTGTCCCTGCTCTCCGGTGGGGAGCGCTCGCTCACCGCGGTCGCGCTGCTGGTGGCCATCTTCCGGGCCCGGCCCTCGCCGTTCTACGTGCTCGACGAGGTCGAGGCGGCGCTCGACGACGTCAACCTCGGCCGGCTGCTCACCCTGATCGAGCAGCTGCGCGACACCTCGCAGCTGATCGTCATCACCCACCAGAAGCGGACCATGGAGATCGCCGACGCCCTCTACGGCGTGAGCATGCGCGGCGACGGCATCACCGGGGTGATCAGCCAGCGGCTGCGCGAGCTGGAGACCGCCTAGACCGGCTCACCCGCCGGAACGGACCTCCAGGTCGACCAGCAGCGGATGGTGGTCCGACGTCGCCGACCCGTCGAGCACCCGGGCGTCGGCCACGGCCACCCCGGGCAGGACCCACACCTGGTCGATCCGCACCCGGGGGCGGCGCGCCGGGTGGGTGAGCCCCTGGTGCCGGCGCAGGGAGAAGGCGCCCGTCTGGTCGCTGCGCGCCGCTGCCAGCTTCCAGGCGTCGGTGAACCGCTCGCGGAGCACGTCGAGCTCCGCGGCGTCGGCACCGGTGTTGAGGTCCCCGACCAGGACGCCGGTCTCGCTCGGCCCGGTGTGCAGCGCGGCGACCGCGGCGGCCTGCGCGGCGCGATCGGCGGCGGAGCTGTTGGACAGGTGCGTGGTGGTCACCCACAGCGCGCCGCCGTCCAGCTCCACGCGCGTGCGCAGCGCGCTGCGCGACTCGCTGGTGCCGGGCAGCGGGTGGACGTCGCTGACCAGGATCGGCAGCCGGGACAGCAGCGCGTTGCCGTACTGCCGGCGTTCGGTCTGCCCGCCCCGGGGTGGCTCGTCGATCGAGGGTCCCCATGCCAGTTGCATGCCCAGCGCCCGGGAGAGCAGCAGCGCCTGGTCGACGTGCTCGCTGCGCTCCCCGAAGTGGCGGTCCACCTCCTGCAGGCAGATCACGTCGGGGTGGGCGTCGGCCAGCAGCCGGGCCAGCCGCGGCAGGTCGTGGCGGCCGTCGTTCCCCACGCCGTGGTGGATGTTGAAGGTGACGAGGCGGACCGGGATCGGTGCCCGGTCGGGACCAGGGGCCGGCTTCGTCATGGCGCCCTCACGACAGTCGAGTGTCCAGGACCTGGGTGAAGTGTGCCGTGCCGTCGTCGTCGCGGCTGGTCGCCCACAGCAGGAACCGGGCGTTCCGGCCCTCCAGGACCAGCTCGCCGAGCTCGTTGCCGAAGAAGGGGCCGGCCTGCTTGCGCCAGGCCAGCGGGCTGTGCGGTACCCGGGCCAGCGCGCGCAGGCCACCGGTGAGCACGCGCGCCCAGCGGCTCCAGCCCACCGTGAAGCCGATCTCGATGGCGTGCGGCGCGGAGTTGTGCAGCGGTGAGACGGTCAGCTGGTGCACCCGGGTGTCCAGCCCGCCAGGGCTCACCAGCTCGGCGACGTAGGCGTGGTGGACGTCGCCGGAGAGGACCAGCGCGGTCGCCGGCGGGCGGCCCAGCTCTCCGCGGCCCAGGGAGACCAGGGTCCGGCCCAGCCGCTCGAAGGACTGCCCGAACGCCGCCCAGTGCTCCAGGTCGGCCGCCTGCCGCAGCTTCTCCGCCAGCCGGCCCAGCGGCTTGCCGTCGTGCCGCACGGTCAGCGTCTCGTTCCACCGCTCGAGGTCGTGGATCGAGTGCGGCAGCAGCCAGGGCAACGAGGTGCCGATCAGCACGTGGTCGACGCCGTCCTCGACCGCGTTCGCGACCGCGGCGTCGACCCAGGCGAACTCCTCGTCGTCCAGGATCTTGCGGTCGCCCTCGTCGAGCACCCGTCCCGCCCGGCTGTCGACCATGATCAGCCGCGCGGGGCCCCAGTGCCGGACGTAGCTCCAGCGCACCGTCTGCGGCTCGACGTCGGCAGCGCGGGCCATCTCGTCGAGCATGGGGCCGGCGTCATCGG